>JALYVC010000468.1 GCA_030853445.1 Actinomycetota bacterium
GCCTGACTGGCCGCGCCGCCTCAAGCGGGACCGACTCGGCCCGCCGGCACGCCTGCGGCCGGTGGGGCCGTCAGCAGCCAGACGGGGTTGCCGATCCCGATGACGACCCCCGCGCTGTCGCGCACCGTGAGTCGCACGAAGCACGAGCCGGGCACGGCGAAGCTGGTGGTCGTCACCCCGGTGGCCCCGAACAGCGACGCGGGCAGGGTGGCGACGACGACGGTGCCGGGGTCCATGCCCTGGTAGTCCACCCGGCCTGCGACGACCTCGACCACCGACCCACGGGGGAGCATGGTCGCGGTGATGGTCAGCTGCCGGCTGGTGGCCGACCCGATCACCACCTGACCCATGAGGTGCACGTCGTCGACGACCAGGTCGAGCTCCCCGCCCATCCAGTGGGCGACGTGGCGGGTGAAGGCCCGACCGGCGGCGAGGGCCGGCAGGATCTGGCCCAGAGCCAGAGAGCTCGACCAGACACCGGTGACGAACTCGTTGTTGCTTCGGCGGCGGTCGACTCCGCTGTCATGGCTGTCACTGACGCCGTTGGCGGTCAGGAACCGGCCGTGGCGGGAGAACGTGTCCCACAGGCCCATGTGGTCCTCGATGCTCATGTTGCCGCGCACGCCGTAGCCCACCTCGAGGATGTCGACGTCGAAGACGTCGTGCTTGGCCAGGGTGGTGTAGACCGCCTGGCGACGCCGGGCGGCGGCGATGCCGGTGAGGGGCGTGCCCACCGTGGCGCCGAACGGGTGGTTCCACGAGACCACCCCGCCGGCGGCGTGGATGGCGCCGACGTTGGCCTTCGTGTAGGCCTGGGGGTTGGCGTAGGCCAGCTGCTCGTCCGAGGTGAAGTACTGGTCGGTGGTGAAGGCGCTGTGGTGCTGGCGTGAGCCGAGCTCGGCCCCGGGGACGATCTTGACGCCGTAGTCCGCCGAGTAGCGTGCGGCCATGGCCGACTGGACCCTCGCGACGTCGACAGGCGTGCGGGTCTCGCGTCCGAACGCGAAGGTGTCCACCACGAGGTCGACCACGATGCCGGCACGCGGGCTGACGGCGGTGAGCGAGACCCACTGCAGGCCGTTGTCCTCGGTGATCAGGTCGGGCCATGCCGTGGCACAGGCCGCCGCGAGGTCGAGGTCGACCGTGGAGCCGGAACGAGGCAGGGGGCCCACCACCACCCCCGTCAGTCCACGGTCCTCGAGCAGCGTCGCTCGGGACAGGCCCGGCCCGAAACGGAAGCAGAGGCCGTAGACCCCCTCAGGGCGACCGCTGGTCGCCGGGTGGTGGGACAGGCCGACCCGTACCTCGTAGACACCTCCTGCGTCCACGGCCACCGACCCGAAGGTGTGGTGCAGCACCTGCCCCATCACCGAAGTGCGCAGGGCCAGGCAGTTGGGCTTGGCACCGGGGTCGGTGAGCACGGTGGTCGAGGCGGGCGAGGAGCCGGAGCTCTCGGCCAGGACCCGCGCACGACCCGAGGTCACGCTCGCCTGCTGCTGCAGCAGGTTCCCCGCACGCCGGGTGGTGATGACGGCGCCGGTGAGGTCGCTGGCCATGCCGGTGGCCAGCTGGCCGTGCGAGTGGTCGGTCATGAACATCAGGTCCACCGACTCCTGCTGCATCCGCCAGGCCTGTCCCTGCCAGCTGCCCTGCTGCTCGCTGAAGCTGCCGTGCATGTGCATCGCCGCCAGGAAGGAGCGCTCGCCGCTCACCTGGCTGGGCGAGGCCGCGCTCGCAGGGCCACTGCCCAGCACCACGGGTGCGGTGACGGCGGCGGCCACACCTCCCAGCACCGCTCGGCGTGAGGGTGCGGCCGGGCTCGGCCAGGCTTGCGGTGTGGCAGCCGTCCTGGCGGTCGGTCCGTGGGAGTACGGCCCGAGCTTGCGCTCGGCAACCTGTACCTCGTCGCTCTGGCACTCGTCGTCGTCGCACATGTGTCCTGGCCTACCCGTCATCGAGACATCCCCGGCCGGGCGCTGCCTTGGCCCCGGCACTGACAGGTAACCACGCCAGCGCGCCGTCGGTGGCACTTTAGCGTGGTTCCCGGGCGCCCCAGGGGATCGACGCTCGAGCCTGCGGGCGCGCGGGTGCCGGGGGTGGCACGCTGGGGGCATGGGAGAGATCGTCGAGGTCCTGACCCGCACCCAGGTGCCGGGAGCGTCACCGAGCCTCACGGCCTACGTGAGCCGGCCGGAGGGGTCTTCGCGGCTGCCGGGCGTCGTGCTCGTCCACGAGGCCTTCGGTCTCGACGACAACGCGCGTGCGGCGGCCGACCGGGTGGCCGCCATGGGCTACGTCGTCGTCGCCCCCGACCTCTTCAGCGAGGGCGGGGCGCTGCGCTGTCTCAAGTCGACCTTCGCCGCCATGCGCCGCGGTGAGGGCCGGGCGTTCGCCGACATCGCAGCCGCCCGCGAGCTGGTGCTCCAGCGCGACGACACGACCGACGCCGTGGGGGTCATCGGCTTCTGCATGGGTGGCGGGTTCGCGCTGATGTGCGCCGCCCCGGCCCGCGGCTTCGCGGCGAGCTCGGTCAACTACGGTCAGCTGCCCCCGTCGTACGACGTCCTGGCCGGGGGCTGTCCTGTCCTCGGCAGCTACGGAGCCAGGGACCGCGGCCTGCGCGGGGCGGCGGCGACGCTCGACGCCGAGCTCACCCGGGTGGGGGTGCCGCACGAGGTGACCGAGTACCCCGACGCGGGGCACGCCTTCCTCGACGAGGAGATGGGCGGGCCGTGGTTCCTGTGGCCCGTCATGCGGCTGGCGGGGGTCGGCCCGGAGCCGACGACGGCGGAGGTGGCCTGGGGGAGGATCGCCGAGTTCTTCGGGGAGCACCTGCGCGGGTAGACTTCCGTGGTTCCTCGGGCGAGCCCTCCGGCTACGCCCGTACGCATCCCGGTGTCCCCGGCCCCTCGCGCCCGCGAGGTGCGCGCCGCGGCGACGCCAGCACACACGAAAGTGCGGTCCCTCACGTGGCGTCGACCAACGACCTGAAGAACGGCCTCGTCCTCAACATCGACGGACAGCTCTGGTCGGTCGTGGAGTTCCAGCACGTCAAGCCCGGCAAGGGTCCGGCCTTCGTGCGCACCAAGCTCAAGGCCGTGCTCTCGGGCAAGGTCGTCGACCGGACCTTCAACGCCGGCACCAAGGTCGAGACGGCCAACGTCGACAAGCGCACGATGCAGTACCTCTACAAGGACGGCGAGGAGTTCGTGTTCATGGACACCGACACCTTCGAGCAGCTGTTCGTCAACACCGCCGTGGTCGCGACGGCGGCCGACTACATGCTGGAGAACCAGAACGCCATCGTCGCGACGCATGACGGCGTCCCCCTCTACGTCGAGCTGCCCGCGTCGGTCGTCCTCGAGATCACCTACACCGAGCCCGGCCTGCAGGGCGACCGCTCCACGGGCGGCACCAAGCCCGCGACCCTCGAGACCGGCGCGCAGGTCGCTGTCCCGCTCTTCCTCGAGCAGGGCACCAAGATCAAGGTCGACACCCGCGACGGGTCGTACCTCGGCCGCGTCAACGACTGACCGACCCCTTCCCCCATCGATGACCTGCACCTCCACCACTGATCTGAGCTGAGATGGCCGCCCGCAGCAAGGCCCGCAAGCGCGCGCTCGACCTCCTCTTCGAGGCCGACCAGCGCGGGCTCAACGTCACGGACCTCCTGGCCGCACGTCTGGTCGAGCCGGGGGCGCCGTCACCGGTCACCCCCTACACCGTCGACCTCGTCGAGGGGGTCGTGGAGAAGTGGGCCGACATCGACGACCTGCTGACCACCTACAGCCAGGGCTGGACGGTCGAGCGGATGCCCGGGGTCGACCGCGCCATCCTGCGCATCGGGGCCTGGGAGGTGGTCTGGAACGACGACGTGCCCGACGCCGTCGCCATCTCCGAGGCCGTTGCGCTGGCCAAGTCGCTGTCGACCGACGACTCGCCGTCGTTCGTCAACGGTCTGCTCGGGCGGCTCGCCGAGGTCAAGCCCACGCTCGTCTGACCGCTTCCTCGGGTAGAGTGCGGAGCGAACAGACAATCCTTTAAATCACCGTCCTGTGAGGCGGGGAAGGAGGCTCTGGTGTCGGTTGCTGCCCAGCCCCCATCAGCGAACCCGGTCCACAAGCCGGTCCCCGACGACGCACGTGTCGTCCTGAGCTCCGGTGACGTCTCCCGGGCCCTGCGGCGCATCGCCCACGAGATCCTCGAGGGCAACAGGGGGGCCGACGACCTCGTCGTGCTGGGCATCCCCTCGCGCGGCGTGCAGCTCGCCCGCCGTCTCGTGGCCGTCATGGCGCAGGTCGAGGGCATCGAGGTGCCCGTCGGCACGCTCGACGTGACGATGCAGCGCGACGACCTGCGCAGCCAGCCCGTGCGCACCGTAGCCCGCAGCGAGATCCCCGCGGGGGGCCTCGACGACAAGGTCGTGGTGCTGGTCGACGACGTGCTCTACTCCGGGCGCACGATCCGGGCCGCCCTCGAGGCCGTCGCCGAGCTCGGCCGCCCCCGGGTGGTGCGGCTCGCCGTGCTCGTCGACCGGGGCCACCGCGAGCTGCCGATCCGGGCCGACCACGTGGGCAAGAACCTCCCGACGAGCAGCAGTGAGCGGGTGCACGTGCGCCTGGCCGAGGTCGACGGCGAGGACGACAGCGTCAAGATCAGCGGGGGCGAGCGATGACCCGCCACCTGCTCAGCTCGGCCGACCTCGACCGCGACGAGGTCGACGCGATCCTCACCACCGCCCTGTCGATGCACGACGTGCAGCGTCGTGAGGTCAAGAAGATCCCGACCCTGCGGGGTCGCACGGTGATCAACCTCTTCTTCGAGGACTCCACGCGCACGCGCAGCTCGTTCGAGATCGCCGGCAAGTGGATGTCGGCCGACACCATCAACATCACCGGCAAGGGCAGCTCGACCAGCAAGGGCGAGTCGCTGCGCGACACCGTGCGCACCGTGGCCGCCATGGGGGTCGACGCTCTGGTCATCCGGCACGCCGCCTCCGGGGCCTGTCACCAGGTCGCCCAGTGGGTCGACGCCAGCGTGATCAACGCCGGAGACGGCACCCACGAGCACCCCACGCAGGCCCTGCTCGACGCCTACACCCTGCGCCACCACCTCGGTGGCGGGGCCGACGCCCTCGACGGGCGGCACGTGGTGATCGTCGGTGACCTCACCCACTCGCGGGTCTTCCGCTCCAACGTCATCACGCTGGCCCGGCTCGGCGCCCGCGTCACGGTCGTGGCCCCGCCGACGCTCATGCCCAGCGGGGTCGAGCCGTGGTCGCAGGCCGCCGGCTTCGGCACGTCGTACGACCTCGACGCGGTGCTTGGCGGCTCGGCCGGCGACGTCGATGCGCTGATGATGCTGCGCGTGCAGCGCGAGCGCATGTCGGGCGGCTACTTCCCGACGCCGCGCGAGTACACCGTGGGCTACGGCCTCACCAGGCCCCGGATGGAGCGCCTCGTCGAGGCGTACCCCGACGTCGCCGTCCTGCACCCGGGCCCGATCAACCGCGGGCTCGAGATCACCGCCGACGCCGCCGACTCGCAGCAGTCCCGCGTGCTCGACCAGGTGTCGGCGGGGGTCGCCGTGCGGATGGCCGTGCTCTACCACCTCCTGGCCGGCTCCGACACGCAGGAGGCCTCCGCATGACCACCACTTCCGGCTCGGTGCGCACACTCGTCCGGGGCGCCCGTCTGCTCGGCGGCGCACCGACCGACCTGCTCCTGGCCGACGGGGTCGTCGTCGGGGTCGGGGCCCTGTCGGTCACCGGTCCCCACGACGTCGTCGACGCCGACGGCCTGGTCGCCCTCCCCGGCCTGGTCGACCTCCACGTGCACCTGCGCGAGCCGGGTCGCGAGGACGCCGAGACCGTGGCC
>JALYVC010000488.1 GCA_030853445.1 Actinomycetota bacterium
GGCGGTGCGGGCCGCCGGCCAGGTCGCCCCGGCGGCGAGCGCCGGTGCCCCGACCTCGAGGCTCTGGGTGCCCGCACCGACCTCATCGGTGCCGGTCATTGACGCCGTGAGGGCGCCGGCCAGGAGGGCGGCCGACACTGCGCCGACCACCCTCCCTCGGGAGCCTGGTGACCCCATCTGCACCGGTCGGCTCAGCGCTGGGCGCTGGGCGTGCGACGACGGCGCGGCAGGAGCACGAGGCCCCCGGCCACGACGGCCGCGCCGCCGATGAGCAGGCCCCGGGTGAGGTCGGAACCGGCCGCGGCCTGACCCCCGTTGCCGGCGTTGACGCCGCCGGGAGCGGAGTCCATCCCGCCGATCGTCTGGACCGCCAGCTTGAGGTTCTTGTCGGCCGCGCTCCCCCAGGCGTAGACGACGGTGTTGGCGCCCTCCTTGAGGGGCAGGTCGGTCGGGCCGATGGCGACGGTGCTCGTGCCGGCCAGCACCACGTCGGCCTTGATCGTGCCCGCCGCGACGACCGCAGTCGCCTCCTTGGGGTTGACCAGGCCCTTGAGGGCGGGCGTGCCGTTGGCGCGGACGTCGACAGCGGGCGCAGCGGCGTCGTGGCGGACGGTAAGGCGCGCCTGGCCTGCAGGCACGGCCGAGGTGTCGTTGACGTACGGGGTCAGGATGGGCTTACCGTCTGCCGTCAGGTGGGCGACCACGGTGATGTTGGCACCAGCCGGCACGGTCACCCCCTTCGCCTCGGTCACGGCGGTGCCGGAGGCTCCGGCCCCGGCCGCCGTCACCTTGAGGTCGTAGCTGCCCGCGGGCAGCATCACGGGGTTGGTGAGGGTGCCCGGCTTGAAGTTGGTGAGCAAGGCCTTGCCATTGGCGTAGACGTCGACCGTCGCGCCGGGAACGGCGTGCAGGATCGAGACCGAGGCGTCGCCGCCGGCTGCGTGCGCGGGGGCGGTGAGACCGGCCGAGGCGGCGACGAGGGCGCCCGCGGCGAGGAGGCGGAAGGAGGTCGTGGAGGTCATGGACGTGCTCCTGGTGGTGGGGTTGGACGAGGCGGACGGGGTATCGAGGGGGCGTCGAGTGGTCACGGCAGGTTCACCGGTCGCAGCACGGCAGTGACGGCGTGGGCGATCTGACGGTTGCCCGCGTTGAGGTCGAGCGCCGACGTCACGAGGTAGGGGTCCTTGTCGGAGTAGTCGAGGTCGCGCAGGCGCACGATGGCGGACGAGCGGGAGACGACGTCGACCCGGATCGGCGACCCCAGCGCAGTGGTGAGGGTCGCGCGGCCGCCCCCCAGGACGTCCGCGGCGGTCAGGGTGGAGCCCGGCACGACGTGGTAGAGCAGTACCGACTCGATGGTGTCGACGCCGAGGACCTGGACGAGCGTCGTGAAGAGCTTGCGCTCGACGGTGATCCACTGGCCGGTCAGCTGGTAGGCGAGGTTCCGGAAGGCCCGGTCGGTCGGCAGGAACGCGGTGACGGGGACGGAACCATCCCCGAGCACGGCGACGGGGGAGTCGGGCTTGGCGGCGACGACGGCCAGGACAGCCTCGGTGACGATGTCGAAGTCGTCGGCGTTGTCGTCGAAGCGGTCACCGTCCGCGGTCAAGAGCGCCGCGAGGCTGGCGGTGCCGGTGGCCTGTCTTGGGGCGGCGGAGGCCGAGGCAGCGGGCACCACAACGGCGGTGCACAGGCCGATGGCAGCGGCCGCGACGGTGAGTCGGCGGAGCAACATGAGGGGTTGTCCTCTCTGAGGGGGCCGGCGTCGGTGCCAGGCCATACCTCTTCTTCCGCCGCACGCTCCCCCGGGGATGCACCGTGCGCCGACTTTTCTCCAGACGCGGCCCGTCCCCGCCCTGCCGGCCTCGGTCTCGGGGAACCCCCGGTCATCCAGGGGTCCCGGACGGTGCGTGGGGGCGGATGGCCCCGGGTGGCTAGCTGACGCCGTCGCAACCCTGGATCGCGTCGCGCAGGCTGGCTGCCTCGCCGGGAGTCATCTCGACGACGAGCCGCCCGCCACCCTCGAGTGGCATGCGGAGCACGATGCCACGACCCTCCTTGGTCACCTCGAGCGGGCCGTCTCCGGTCCTGGGCTTCATCGCCGCCATGGGCACCCCTTCCCTGGGTGTCTGGACGTGACCGGATCGTGCGACAAGGGCACCGCTGTTGACGACTCCGGCAGTCGGGCACCATTATCACGCAGGGTGCGGCGCGCCACGAAATCAGGGGTGCGTACGGCACGATGGTGGCGCCCGTCGACCTCACCCACCGCGCCCCTCCACGACAGGAACAGCGATGCCCCCGGACTCCCCCGCCGTCTCCGCCCAGCAGCCCCCCGTGGTCCTCGTCGAGCACGACGAGGGCGTGGCCACGATCACCCTGCACCGGCCCGAGGCGATGAACGCCCTCAACCTCGCCGCGAAGCAGCAGCTGCTCGCTGCTCTCGAGCAGGCCGCCGAGGATCCTGCGGTGCGGTGTGTGGTGCTCATCGGGAGCGGTCGCGCCTTCTGCGTGGGCCAGGACCTCAAGGAGCACGTCGAGCAGCTGCACTCGGGCGACCAGCTCGGCGACACCGTCCTCGACCACTACAACCCCATCGCCCTGCTGCTCGCCACGATGAACAAGCCGGTGCTGGCCGCCCTCAACGGCGTGGCGGCCGGCGCGGGGGCCTCGATGGCGCTGGCCACCGACCTGCGCTTCCTCGCCGACACCGCGGGCATCAACACCGCCTTCGCCGGCATCGCGCTCTCGTGCGACACGGGGTCGTCGTGGACCCTCCCCCGCCTCGTCGGCACGGCCCGCGCCAAGGAGCTGCTGCTCATGCCGCGCACCGTGCCCGCCGACGAGTGCCTTTCCCTCGGCCTGGCCACCGAGGTCGTCCCTGCAGCCGACCTCGCCGACCGCGTGCGCGAGGTGGCGCGCACCCTCGCCGCCGGGCCGACCCTCGCCTACGGCTCGATCAGACGGGCGGTGGCGTATGCCGCCGCCCACCCGATGCAGGAGGCCCTCGACCACGAGGCGCACCTGATGACCCTCACGGGCCAGAGCGCGGACCACCTCGCAGCCGTCGACGCGTTCCTGGCGAAGCAGAAGCCGACCTTCACCGGTCGATGAGCACCCCGGCCGGGGTCACGGCGGGAAGTCCGTCGGGGGCACGAACCGCCACAGCAGGTCGATCCAGTACCACTGCCCCACGACGAAGGCGACCAGCACCACACCCGCCCGCAGTCCGACGGCGGCCCACCGCCGCCTCGGCCCCGCGACGCCGACCAGCACAGCGACGAGCGGGAAGAGCGGGATGAGGTAGCGGAAGACCGACGTGAACGGGTCGAGCACCACGAGCAGGTAGGCGGGGTAGGCCAGCGACCACGCGCGCAGCTGGGGGCCCAGACCCCTGGCCCAGGGGCCAAGCACCATCACGGCGATGACGACGAAGATCGTGGTCAGCCACACCGGCCCCCAGGTGGGCCCGAAGTAGTAGCGCGACATGTCGAGCCACGGGCGGAAGACGTGGATCTCGTGCCCCGCCCGCCATGCCCCCATCGTGTCGGTGTAGGCGTCGTAGCGACCGGTGCCCCACCAGGCGATGACGGGCCACAGCAGTCCGGCCACCCCGCAGCCGGCGAGCGCGGCGAGCCCCGACCCCACCTCACGGGGACCCAGCGGGTCGACGTCGCGCCGCCGCCACCGCAGCCAGAGGGCCACGACCACGACGGCCGCCAGGGGCAGGGCGATCGGTCGGGCGAGACCGGTGAGCACGGCGAGGCCGGCGGCCCAGAGCCAGCGCTCGCGGGAGAGCGCGAGCAGCACGAGGGTGAGCAGGGCCATCGCCGTCGACTCCGAGTAGCCGACCTGGAGCACCGCCGAGGCCGGGAAGCAGGCCCACACGACGACGACGAGCAGGGCCGCCCGCTCCCCCAGCCGCTGCCGCAGCAGCACGGCCATCGCGCCGGCGGCGACGAAGCCCAGCACCAGCGACAGCGTCGAGCCTGCCGCAAAGAAGCTCAGCCCCAAGCCGCTCATCAGGACGCGGGCCAGCAGGGGGAAGAGCGGGTAGAACGCCCAGGGGTTCTGCTGCGTCACCCCACCGGAGTCGACGGGAAGGGCCGCGGGATACCCCCGGGTGGCGATCCGCTGGTACCACTGGCCGTCCCACTGGGCGGTGAAGGTGAGGTAGGTGACCGGGTCGGTCTCGGAGCCGTTCCAGCCCGTGGGCACCTGGTGCCCTGCTACGACCGCGAGCAGCACCCCGGTGAGGAGGCGGCATGCGGCGTACGCGAGCAGGACGCACGGCAGGAAGTGGGGCAGCCGCGCCACCACGGTGGCGGGGCTCGGGCGGGTCTGGAGACCGCTGGTGCTCATCCCACCGCCCGATGGCACCCGGCCAGGTGGTCGTCGACCAGGCCGCACGCCTGCATGGCCGCATACATCGTCGTCGGGCCGACGAAGGTGAACCCCCGGGCCTTGAGGGCCTGGGCCAGCGCCACCGACTCGGAGCTGGTGGCGGCAACCTCCTGCGGCGTACGGGGTCGCCGGTGCTCCGACGGGGCGTGCGACCAGACCACGGCGTCGAGGCCCCCTTCGTCGCGAAGCCGCAGCACGGCCGCCGCGTTGCCGACCGCCGCGTCGATCTTGCGGGAGTTACGCACGATGCCGGCGTCGGCCATCAGCCGCTCCCGGTCGTCCGGGCCGAAGGCGGCCACCCGCTCGGGGTCGAAGCCCGCGAAGGCCGCCCGGAAGGCAGCACGCTTGCGCAGCACGGTGATCCACGACAGGCCCGACTGGAACGCCTCGAGCGTGAGGCGCTCGTAGAGGGCCCGCTCGCCGTGCACGGCATGCCCCCACTCGTCGTCGTGGTAGGCCAGGTAGTCGGGGGCCGAGGCCGCCCACGCACAACGGGGTAGGCCGTCGTCCCCCACCACCACGCCCAAGGTCATCAGCGGCTCACGCCGCAGCGTCCCGGCCGGCCAGCGCGGCAGCCGCCTTCGCCATGCCGTCGACGGCGTGACCGAACAGGCGCGCCGTGACCGGGTCGGAGACCCGGGCGAGCAGGCGGCCGACCTGCACCGGCCTGGGCACGATCTCCTCCGACCACGTCAGCTGGGTGCGGGTACCGCCGTCGCGCGGCTCGAGGGAGACCTCGGCCCACCCGGTCAGGACGTAGCCCGTCTTGCGCACGCAGAAGCGCGCGTGGCTCGCGTCCCCGGCGGGCGGCTCCCACACGGTCAGGAGCATGGGGTCGAGGAACCCCACAGGACCGAGCCCGGTGAACCCGCCGAACCCCCAGCCCACCCGCGCCGGACCGGGGTCGGTACGCATCCGCGTGAGCGGGATCCAGCGGCCGTAGGCCGCGAAGTCGGTGACGGTGTCCCACACCCGCGTCACGGGTGCATCGACGGTCCTACGGACGACGGCGGTCATGTGGTCTCCTCCTGGTGGGCGGCCTGCCGGTCGGCGGGTCTCGAGTACGTCGACGGCTCGACCCGCACGCGGCCGTCGTCGACGAACGGCTGCTGGTCGACAGCGCGGTCCACGTCGTGCCGCTCCTGCGTGGCCCGTAGCTGGGCGACCTCCTGCTCGAGCACCGCGATCTCGCGGCGCAACCGGTCGACGACCCGGTCGACCTGGGCCATCCGGTAGCCACGCAGACCGGTGTCGAAGCGCAGCTCGTCGAGGTCGGCAGCGGTGAGCGGCGCGTCGGGCAGCGGCTCGTGCGCCAGGGACGAGGTGGGCTCGGCGAGGGAGCCGTCGACCCGGCCGAGCACGGCAGCGGTGGTGATGACGATGAGGACGACGGCGAGCGTCGTGACGAACCAGGTCACCGCTCGATGCTCCCACGAACGCCCTCGTCCCTGGCGACCACCGCCGCCACCGCGTGGTTCGGGTCGTCGGTGAGGATGAGGTCGTCGATGTCGGCTGCGCCGACGGTTCCCCGCTCGACCGCGACCTCGCGCAGCCACCCCAGCAGACCCGACCAGTAGTCGACGCCCATGAGCACCACGGGGAACGAGGTGACCTTGCCGGTCTGCGCGAGGGTGAGCGCCTCGAAGAGCTCGTCGAGGGTGCCGAGCCCTCCCGGCAGCACGATGTAGCCCTGGGAGTACTTCACGAACATGGTCTTGCGGGCGAAGAAGTATCGGAAGTTGACCCCGAGGTCGACGTACTCGTTGAGGCCCGTCTCGAAGGGGAGCTCGATGCCCAGACCGACCGACGTGCCCCCGGCCTCGAAGGCGCCCCTGTTGGCCGCCTCCATCGCCCCCGGCCCGCCGCCGGTGATGACGGCGTAGCCCGCCTCGACGAGCAGCCGGCCCACCTGCACCCCCAGCGCGTAGGCGGGGTCGTCGCGGCGCGTGCGGGCCGAGCCGAAGACGCTGAC
>JALYVC010000028.1 GCA_030853445.1 Actinomycetota bacterium
GTTGGAGCTCGGGGGCGGGTAGTCGGGCACGGGGTGGACCGTACCCGCTGAGCGAGCTCTCCACCCGCCGCCGATGGCGCAACCCCGCGCCGGCCGGGGGCGTGGCCTACCGGCTCTCGTCGGCGCCGTCGTCCCGGGCCGGCACCCGGACCAGCAGGGCCCCGGGCAGGATCCGGGTGACCATGCCGTAGCGCTCGCCCATCGGGTCACCGTCGACCTGGGTCTCGATGGGCTCCTCCACGACCACGGTGATGGTGGTGCCCTTGAGGGGGAAGAGCCGCGCGTGGCCCCGGCGTTGTCGTGAGGCCAGGTCGGCGGCCACCGAGGCCCAGCCGGCGGGCCCGGTAGGAGCCATGATCACTCCGTCGAGCCGGCCGTCGTCGAGCTCGGCGTCGGGCAGCACCTCGAGGTTTCCCTGCAGCCTGCCACAGTTGCCGATGAGCACGGTCTTGGCGTGCTGCACCCGCGGCTGGCTGCTCCCCCCGGAGACCCTCACCCGGAAGCCCTTGCGCCACATCTTGCCCAGCCCCGAGATGACGTAGGCCGGCCACCCCAGCACGCCCTTGATCTTCTCGCTGGTGCCCGCCATGACCTCGGCGTCGAGGCCGATGCCGGCCATGATGAGGAAGACCTCCTCGTCGTCGCGGCGCGGACTGTCGTCGTCGACGTCACCCAGGAGGGGGTCAGGAGAGGGCGAGTCGGGCAGCAGCCGCACCAGCCCGACGTCGATGCGGCGGTTGGTGCCGGTCAGCACGATCCGCAGCGCGTCGACGATGCTGTCGACCGGCAGCTCGAGGTTGCGCGCCAGCAGGTTGCCGGTGCCTCCGGGCAGCAGCCCGATCGGGGTGTCGGTGCCCACGAGGCTCGTGGCCACCGCACGTACGGTGCCGTCGCCTCCCAGCGGGCACACGACGTCGACCCCCGCCTCGACCGCCTCCATGGCCTGACCCACACCCGGGTCGTCCTGTGTCGTCTCGATCACGAGTGGCTCCGCCCAGCCCTCCTCGGCGCAGACCTCGGCGAGCTCGCCGGTGACCTTGTCGATGTCGTCGAACTTCGTGGGGTTGACGATGACGGCGATACGGCGGCGGGCCGGGGCCCCCGACGCGGAGGACGGGGGGCTGGCGGTGTCGGACATGGCGGTGACCTTATCGGCGCGCTGCCCGCCTCACGCGAACGGGCCCACCTCGGGGGCCCGCCGAGTCAACCGGTGTAGTGGCCGTCGGCCACCGTGAGGGCCGGTCGAGGATCGTCAGACCCTCACGCACGTCGTCGTCGCTCGTGGCGCACGGGGGCACGACGTGCGTGGTGTCGAAGTGGACGACGGCCCACAGGCCGCGCTCCCTTCCGGCGAGGTGGGGCCTCGGGTGAACGGGCGGGTGCGGAGGGTGTCGGCGATGGCCGCGGAGCTGGCGATGCCGCCGAGCGGCACGTAGCCGGAGTCGACCCCCCTGACGAAGCAGATCAGGTCGGGTGCCACTCCCGAGTGGGCCACGGCGAACCACTCGCCGCAGCGGCCGAAGCCGGCCATCACCTCGTCGGAGGTCATCACGATTCCGTGCTCGTCGCAGAGCGCCTTGTGCCGGCCGGTGTGCACCCGGGCCATCCGGATCGCGTTCTCGTCGGCCTCGGCCCCACCGGTGGTGAAGAAGACCATGTCGAGATCGCCCGGTGCCGCTCGGCGATCAGCCGGGCCGCCTCGGAGCGGACGTTGACCGAGAAGGCCGGGCCGGCTGTGGCCAGGCGGGCGGCCTGCCCCTGGATGGCGGCGACGAGCTCGTGGGGCCGGGGGTGCTGGTGGGGCCGGTGGCCGCACGGTCGACGAGCTCGGTCCTGGGTCTCTTCGAGGCTCAGCCGATGTCGGACAGGCGGGGGGCGAGCTGCTCACCGAAGGCCCGGACCGCCGAGGCGGGGTCGGGGGTGAGGGCGCGCAGATGGATGTGCTCGATACCGAGGTCGGCGTAGCCCTGGGCGATGCGCAGGAAGCCGTCGGGGTCGTCGAGCGGGCGCCCCTGCGGGCCCATGACGGTCTTCTCGATCGCGTCGTAGTCGGTGCCCAGCGTGTCGCAGTGCCCGCGCAGCACCTCGAGCTTGTGGGCGGCCTCCTCCGGGCCGGAGACCAGCAGGTTGCAGCCCTGGGCGTACTGCGCCACCAGGCGCAGCGTCTTCTTCTCGCCGCTGCCGCCGATGACGATCGGCGGGTGGGGCTGCTGGATCGCGGCGGGCACGTTGATCGTCTCCGCGAGCCGGTAGTGGGTCCCGTCGTAGGGGCCCTCGTCGGGGCCCCACATCTGCAGGGTGATCTGCAGCGTCTCCTCGAGCCGCTCGAAGCGCTCCTTCAACGACGGGTAGGGCACGCCGAGGGCGAGGTGCTCGCGCTCGTACCAGGCGGCCCCGATGCCGAGGAAGGCTCTCCCGCCCGACAGCACGTCGAGGGTCGTCGCGATCTTCGCCAGCAGACCCGGGTGGCGGTAGGTCACACCGGTGACGACGGTTCCGAGACGTACCGAGCTCGTGCGGGCGGCGAGGAACCCGAGCGTGGCGTAGGCCTCGAGCATCGGGTCGTGGGCCGTGCGGAAGAGCTCCATCTGGAAGTAGTGGTCCATCACGGTGAGCCACGACGCCCCCGCGCCCTCCGCAGCCACCGCCGTGTCGCCGAGCGCGGCGGCATACGCGCCGGGCCCGCCGGGGAGGTTGAAGTCCATGAAGTGGAAGCCGAAGCGCATGCAGCCAGTCTGCACCCACCCCACCCGTCCCGCGCCGTGACCGGCGCCGAGGCACATCGGCCCGCTCCTGGCTGGTTGGTCTGGCTGCTGCCGCGTGGCGGACAGTGCCGGGCACCGTCGTCCTCGTCGGCTCCTGCGATCCCTTCCTGAGAAACCAGGTCTCCCGTCCCCGAGACGTGCTGGCCGTCCTCGGCATCGGAGTGGACCTGGCCCTGCTCGCCGCCGCCGACCGAGACGGGGGCTGTCCGGATCATCCGGTCGATGCGATCATCTCCGGGTGACCGACCCCGCGCAGACGATCTCCTACCCCTCTCCGTCAGCCCGCCCACGGCGCGGCGTGAAGGACGGGATCGAGCCCCACGTCATCGTCCTCTTCGGAGCCACCGGTGACCTGGCCCGTCGCAAGCTCCTCCCAGGCATGACCCACCTGGTCCTCTCGGCCCTGACGCCCGACATCAAGGTCGTGGGCACCTCACTGGAGGATCTCGACGACGAGGGGTTCCGCGCCTTCGCCAAGGAGGCGGTCCAGGAGTTCGGGACCGACACGCTCACCCCCGAGCAGTGGGATGACTTCGCGGCCAAGCTCTCCTACGTCCCCACCACCGCTGGGGCCGGGGGCCTGCGGAACGCCGTCCACGCGGCCGAGGCCGGGTTGGGCGAGAACACCCGCCGGCTCCACTACCTCAGCGTGCCGCCCAAGGCGGCCCCCGTCGTCATCCAGACCCTGCGCGACGCCGGGCTCGTCGAACGCTCCCGAGTGATCATGGAGAAGCCGTTCGGCACCGACCTCGAGAGCGCCGTCGTGCTCAACGACCAGGTGCACGAGACCTTCGACGAGAGCCAGCTCTTCCGGATCGACCACTTCCTGGGAAAGGAAGCGGCCCAGAACATCCTCGCCTTCCGCTTCGCCAACGGGCTGTTCGAGCCGATCTGGAGCCGCAACTTCATCGACCACGTGCAGATCGATATCCCCGAGACCCTCGGGCTCGACCGGCGGGCGGGGTTCTACGAGTCGACCGGGGCCTACAAGGACATGGTCGTCACCCACCTCTTGCAAGTCCTCGCGTTCGTCGCGATGGAGCCGCCGACGGCCCTGGAGCCACGGGCGATCAGCGAGGAGAAGAACAAGGTCTTCCGCTCCCTGCTGCCCATCGAGCCCTCCGACGTCGTGCGCGGGCAGTACACCGGCTACCGCGACGAGGAGGGCGTGGCCCGCGACAGCGACACCGAGACCTTCATCGCCCTGAAGTGCCACATCGACAACTGGCGCTGGGCGGGCGTTCCCTTCTACCTGCGCACCGGCAAGCGGCTGGCCGAGGGCCAGCGCATCATCTCGATCGCCTTCCGCGAGGCCCCCAAGTCGATGTTCCCCGCCGACTCGGGCGTCGGCACCCAGGGCCCGGACCACCTGACCTTCGACCTGGCCGACGAGTCGAAGGTGTCACTCTCCTTCTACGGCAAGCGGCCGGGCCCGGGGATGAAGCTCGACAAGCTCTCGCTGCAGTTCTCCACCCAGGACACCGACCACGCGGACGACGTCCTCGAGGCCTACGAGCGCCTCATCCTCGACGCGATGCGCGGCGACCACACGCTCTTCACCACCGCCGAGGGCATCGAGTCACTCTGGGCGCGCTCGATCCCGTTGCTGGACGACCCTCCTGCCGTCAAGCCCTACCCCCCGGGCAGCTGGGGGCCCAACGCCATCCACCAGCTCGTGGCTCCCCATGCGTGGCGGCTGCCGTTCGAGCGGGCGTGGCGCAACCGGCGCTGAGCCCAGACCGTGGGGCCGCGTCGCCTGTCAGCCTGCTCACAGCAGATTTGGCGGTGACTCACAGGCCAAACCCCTCAGCATCACCGCGCATGGCGATCTACGGTGCAAGAACTCAACCCGAACCGCCCGTGCGCCGGATGATCTTCACCTGGCTACCGACCCGGGCTCCACCAGAGGACGTCCATGACCTCAGCCATTCCTCGTCGGGCCCTGGCCCTGACCTGCGCCGCCGCACTCGGCACGCTCGGCCTGTCCCTCACCCCCTCGGCCTTCGCCGCCGGGGCCCCTGCGAGCTCAGGGGGCGCGGCCCGCACGACCCTCGCCGGGTCGACGCCCCACTGGCTCGCCCACGCCCAGAAGCAGGCGACGGCCACCGCCGCCACGGCGGCCGGGCAGTCGGTCCGCGTCTACCTCGCACCCCGCGGCGGTCTCGCCGCCCTCAAGGCGACGGTCGCGAGCCTCTCCGACCCCGCCTCGGCGCAGTACCACCACTGGCTCACCACGGCGCAGTACGACGCCACCTTCGCGCCGAGCGCGGCCAGCGCCGCCGCCGTGTCGTCGTACCTGCGCTCGCAGGGGCTGACCGTGACCGGCGTCGAGAAGAACCGCCGCTACGTCTCGGCCACCGGCACGCGCGCCCAGCTCGGGGTGGCCTTCGGCACGACCCTGGCCACCTACCGCCACGACGGCCAGACCGTCACCGCCAACGCCTCCGCGGTCTCGCTGCCCGCCTCTGTCGGCTCCTCCGTCCTCACCGTGACGGGCCTCGACACCACCGTGACCAAGAAGGCGCCCCAGCACGTCGTGCCGGGTGCGACGGGCGACGCCCCGACCCTCTCCCGGGCGGCGAAGGTCGACCCCAACGCGACGCCTCCGGGGGCCTTCCAGAACGGCCGCCCCTGTGCCATCAACTTCGGCAACCCGCTCGCCCTGTACAAGGCCGACTACAAGACGCCTCTGCCCCAGTTCGGAGGTCAGACCCTGCCCTACGCTCCCTGCGGCTACACCGGCCCGTCGTTCCGGGCCGCCTACGAGGGCGGCACCCCTCTCAACGGCGCCGGAGTCACGGTGGCCATCACCGACGCCTACGCGTGGCAGTTCATCGCCAAGGACGCCAACACCTACGCCTCGCAGCACGGCGACGGGTCCTACGCACCGGGCCAGCTGACTCAGTCGTTCCCGCCCGCCTACACGCACCGGACCGCCTGCGACCCGAGCGGCTGGTCGGGCGAGGAGACCCTCGACGTCGAGGCTGTGCACGCCATGGCTCCGGCGGCCAAGATCAAGTACTACGCCTCGGCGTCCTGCTTCGACGCGGACTTCCTCGAGACCCTCGGCCGGGTCGTCGACGACAACCAGGCCACCATCGTGACCAACTCGTGGAGCGACCTCGAGGCGAACACGTCGGCGGCCAGCGTCGCGGCCTACGAGCAGATCTTCCTGCAGGGAGCGACCCAGGGGATCACGTTCCTCTTCTCCTCCGGCGACAACGGTGACGAGCTGGCCAAGACCGCCATCAAGCAGGTCGACTACCCGGCCTCCGACCCCTACGCCACGGCGGCCGGCGGCACCTCGACCGGCATCGCGAACGGCACCCTCACGGCCCAGACCGGCTGGGGCACGCACAATGCGTCCCTGTCGGCCAACGGCAAGCGCTGGATCGACAGCGGCTTCCTCTACGGCGCCGGCGGCGGCTACTCCGCCTTGTTCAACCAGCCCGCCTTCCAGAACGGCGTCGTCCCGACGACGGCGCCCCCCGGACGCGCCGTGCCCGACATCGCGATGGACGCCGACCCCAACACCGGCATGCTCGTCGGGCAGACCCAGACCTTCCCGGACAGCGTGCACTACGGCGAGTACCGCATCGGCGGCACCAGCCTCGCCTCACCACTGCTCGCCGGGATGATGGCCCTGGCCAACCAGGGCGCCGGCACCGGCTTCGGCTGGGCCAACCCCCTGCTCTACTCGGCGCCCAAGGGCCTGATCACCGACATCACCCACAAGACCGGCAACGGCATCAGGGGGGTCGTCCGGGTCAACAACAACAACGGCATCGACCCCACCGATGGTCTGTCCTACTTCGTGCGCACCTTCGACCAGGACTCCAGCCTGGCGACCGCGCCCGGCTGGGACCCGGTGACCGGCATCGGCGTCCCGA
>JALYVC010000029.1 GCA_030853445.1 Actinomycetota bacterium
TCGCCTCGTCGGTGGTCAGACCCGAGGTGTCCTGGCCGACGGTCTGGCCCTGCACGTCGTCGTAGACGCCATCACCGTCGCGGTCTCCTCGACCCGACCCGGCGCCCTGGTCCGCGTCCTGGTCGTATACGGAGGTCTCCCCCGTCTGGGTGGGCTGGGTGGGCTGCGAGTGCTGGCTGAGGCCGTAGTGGCGGTACAGCTCCGCCTCCTCGTCGGGGGTGATCTGGCCGTCGGCCTCGACCTGAGGGGCGTCCTTGACCTGGTCCTTGCTGTACGGCACCTGCAGACCTTCGGCCGTCAGCTGCGCGTCGACGACCGGGACGAAGGACTCCTTGGTGCCGAACAGGCCGGTCTTGACGGTGACCCACGAGGGCTGCCCGCTCTGGTCGTCGAGGTAGATCTGACCGACGCCGCCGATCTTGTCGCCGTCCGGGCCGTAGACGTCCTGGTCAAGGACGTCGTTGACGTTGCTCTGGTCAATGCTCATCGTGCTCACTCCTGGCGTGGGTAGGTGGTGCTGACTGGGGTGTCGCTGGTGGTGGTCCGGCTTTGCAGCTCAGGTGGAGCGGTAGGCACTGGTGCCACCGTTGTGGTCGCCGGACGACCCCGTGGCGGAGGTGTCCGTCTCGGCCTGGTCGTAGGCGGCCTGGGCGCGGTTCTTCGCCGTGCGGGCCTGGTCCTTGACGCTGGGGGCGTTGGCAGCCTCTTGACGCACCTTGGGCGCCTCTTCCTCGGCCTTGGTCAGGTAGGACTCCCACCGGGTCTGCATGGGCTTGATCAGGCCGCCGCCGACGCCGACGATCAGGACGCCGGCGAGGGTGGCCAGGACGGCGACCAGCACGGGAGTGGTGACGGTGGTCGCGATGCCGACCTGGTTGAGGGCAGCGATGATGCCCAGACCCAGGATGAAGACGGCGGCGATGTTGGCCAGGGTCTTGCCGTAGGACAGGCCACCGAGGCTGCCCTCGATGAGGGTCTTGGCTGCGGCCGCGATCGCCGAGGCGACGACGACGATGACGATGGCGACGAAGACCTGCGGCAGGAACGCGATGATCGCGGCGAGGAGGTCGCTGATCGGGTTGGGTCCGAACGCGGAGAAGGCCAGCTGGAGGGTGAAGAGCATGACGGCGTAGTAGACGAGCTTGGCGAGGATGTCGCTGGGGTCGTACTCACTCTGTTCGAGGGCCTTTCCGACCCCGCCTCGCTCGATCGCACGGTCGAACCCGACGCGCTGCAGGATGGCCGCGACCGCCTTGGACAGGACCTTGGCGACGATGACGCCGATGACGAGGATGACGGCGAACAGGACCAGCTTCGGGATGAAGGTGGCTATTCCGGTCAGGGCACTGGTCAGTGCTTCTTGCATGAGGAACTCGCTTTCAAAGGGAGAGTGGGTGAGAGCTCGGTTGGTCGGCGGTGGGGGTCAGCCCTTGAAGGCGTCCTTGACGTCTTCGCTGGTCTTCTTCGCCCCAGCCAGGGTCTGGTCGCCCTGGCCGTCGGCCTCGAGCTGCTCGTTGTTGTCGGCCTTGCCGACGGCCTCCTTGGCCTTGCCCTTCAGGTCCTCGGCGGCGTTCTTGATCTTGTCTGCTGCACTCATGGCGGGTGCTTCCTTTCGTGGGGTGCTTCTGGATGGAGGGACGGGGTGACGTCGTAGCGCGCGGGTGCCTTTGGTCGCGGTTCAGGTGACTCGCGTGAGGGCGTGGTCGCGCCGGGCGACAGTGAGCTTGACCTCTCAGACGAGGTCGTGGCGTTGCAGGAGCTGTCTGAGCTGGGTAGAGCCCGGTCGGCGACGGCCGCCACGATGGCAAGGTCGGCTTGCTGCTCGACGGTCGCCTGATCCGGGCGACCAGCCGGCCGCACTCTTCCTCGCTCGTGCCGCGGTCAGATCTCGGCCACGGCCACCACCGCACGCTGGTCGTGCGGCTCGTCGCCGACCGCCTTGGGAGATGACGCGCACGGACCACCTCGCCGGCAGCCCGGCCGGCGACGTGCTCGACCGCCGCCCGCGCGATGACGCTCCGACCCCGCTCGCCGGGCTCGACCGGTGCCCAGCTCAGTCACGCTGACGCCCGAGGAGCTTTCTCAGGTCGAGGTCGCCGTCGCGGTGCGCGCCGATGAGGTAGCCGATGACGCCCAGGGGTCAGCAGGCCGATGGGCGAGGTGGTCATGCGGTCTCCTTCAAGACGAGAGCTCACGAGGGCGTCAGAGCGCGCTGTCGGTCAGGTGGGTAGCGACCTCCCTCTGCTGCGGCCCGGGGACCCAGCGCGGGGACCACCTCCGGTGGTGGTGCTGGAGCGGTCGGTCACTGGACCCTGGAGGTCGTGGTCGGGTCCTTGTCGTCCTTGGCGTGCCTGGCGTCGTCCTGGTCGTCGTCAAACGTGACGTAGAGGTCCTGAACGGTGACGTTCACCTCGCGGACCTCCAGGCCGGTCATCCACTCGATCGAGGCGATGACGTTGTGGCGGATGCCGGCAGCAAGATCGGCTATGGCCACGCCGTACTCGGCGGTCAGGTCGAGGTCGACGGCGGCCTGGCGTTCGCCGACCTCGACCGAGACTCCCTGGCTGTGGTTCGTCCGCCCACCGGGGATCCGCTCCATCAGGGACCCCACAGCGCGGGCGGCGCCACCACCAAGAGCGTGCACTCCTGAGACCTCACGGGCGGCGATGCCCGCGATCTTGGAGACCACCGTGTCGGCGATCGTCGTCTTGCCCTGGCTGGTGACCAGCGACTGGTCTGGGCCTGCGCCCGACGGTCTGGGGGCCACCTCACTGGGCGGCTTGCTCAGGCTGGTGCTGATGCGGGTGTCCGACATGAAGAACGACTCCTTCTCATAGGTGACGCAACGGATTGGGTGCATCCGCGAGGTTCTGACGACGCGGTGTGATGCGACACGAGTGCCTGCGAGCCTCGAGCTCACGCGCACGGTCAGGGCATCGGCGGGACCCTCCGCCATCGCAGAGGGCCCCGCCCGGACCAGCCGGACAACCCCCCACGGGTGCTGGCTGCTTACAACGTATACCCAGACGCGTACGACGTAAACCACTAGCCAGGAACACGCCGGAAAGCCGAGCGCCGCCTCACGACCTCGCCCGCCTTCCTCGGCGCACCCACGACCATCACGCTTCGGTTGGATGCCGCCCATGCCCCACATGCCCAGAGCGGCTTGTCAGACCTGACCGATGCCGAGAGACTGGCAGCCCCAAGACGCCCAGACCCCAAGCCCCAGGACGCCATGCCCCAGCCCGAGACCTCGCTCCCGGCTCGTAGCTCCCCTTCCGTGGCACCCACGGTGCTGCCGAGCCATGACCCAGCCGGAACCCGCATGCCGTTGTCGCGGGACTCGATCATCCACGCGGCGATCGGCATGATCGACGACAGCGGCACCCTGGATAGCCTCACCATGCGCTCCCTGGGCTCCCACCTCGGGTTCGAGGCCATGGCGCTGTACCGGTACATCAACGGCCGTGAGGACCTGCTCGAAGGGATCGTCGACACCCTCGTCGAGCAGATCCGAACCCGTCCCGAGGACGATGGGGACCTCGAGCCCGCCCTGACCGACGAGTGGCAGGGGATGCTCCAGTGGACCGCGCACTGCGTGCGCCAGATCGCCGTTGACCACCCCGCCATCTTCCCGCTCATCGCGACGCGACACCCCGCAGCGCCGTGGCTGCGCCCGCCCCTGCGTAGCCTTCGCGTGGTCGAGGACCTGCTGCACGCCCTGACCAGGTGCGGGTTCACCGACCGGCAGGCCGTCGCGACCTACCGCATCTTCTCCAGCTTCCTGCTCGGGCACCTGCTGCTCGAGGCGGCCACCCGAGGGGCCTCCACCGCACCGGTGGAGGAGCCTCTCGACGAGGGCGACGCCGACGTCGCCCCACCCAGCCCAGACCTCGAGGTCTCCGACTACCCCACCATCGCCCGCACCGCCTCCATGCTCACCGAAGACCACACCCAGGAAGAGTTCGAGAGCGCCCTCGAAGCGCTTCTGGACCGCCTCGACCGTCAGCTGTCCCAATAGCGCCCCGTACCGCCACCCGGGTTCTCACAGCGAGCGCCACCCACCCCGGTGCCTGAGGCACCGACGTGGACCGGGGCCCGGGGGGCCGCCGCCTCAGCAACCCACCGGGTTCAGTGACCGGGCGGTCGCCTTCGTTGGCGGTGCGCTGCGCGTTTCGGGCGTGCTCGCGGGCCGCGTGGCGCTGCGGGGGCGGATCCCAGCTGGCGTCGTCGGGCGCCGTGAGTCAGACGAACCGGCACAGGCAGCCAGCGATGCCGCAACGCTTTCGGCTCAGCTCAGCGGTCGGAGTCGTGCTCGGCGCACCCAGCGGCCTGTCACTGGCCTCCAGGAAGAGGTCGTGCCGTTCGGGCATCGGCCAGCTCGAGGTTCCGACGCGGCGTGCCGTCGTCGCCCTGGCGCCCGCGAACCGCAGCGGACCAGCGGCAGGCGTCGCTTGCAAGGTGAGTGGTGTTCGTGGTGGTCATCGTCCGCCGGGTGAGGCGCGTGAGGAACGGGCGCGGATGCCGATCCCGGCCATCGCGCTGGCGAGGGCTACCGCGGCGGTGACCAGCGCCGGCCGGCGACGGGGCGGGTCAAGAGCGCTCAGTCCGACCATGGTCGCGGAGTGGATCAGGTCGATGCTGATCTCCAGGCGTTGGAACCGGTCGGGGAGGATCACCTGGATCACCCCGGTGCCGACGTGCCGGGACCCGAGCAACCTGAGGGCGACCCGGTCGACTTCGGTCGGTCCCTGCCCGTCGAGGCGACGCCAGATGGGTGGCCCAGCAGTCAGGAGCGCGGTCCCCCAGGCGATGCCGGCTACCCCCAGGGCTCGCGTCAGTCGGTGGTCGCTGCCAACCGGCCCGCTCATCGACGTCGCCCCGCCGCACGAACCATGGCGACGACACCGACCATCCCTGCGACACCCGCGATGGCGCCGAGCTGCGGGTAGCGGTGGGCCAGCCACTGCTGCGGGCTGCTGGCGATCGCCTGGTCGTCGAAGACACCTCGGGCGCCGAAGTCGCGCCCCTGCTCACCGTCGGCCGGCTCCCAGAGGTTGACCGGGTCACCGTCGGCGCGCAGCTTCGAGCTCTGCTGCGAAGCGAAGCCGGTACGGCCCAGATATCGGTCCAGGATCCCTGGCGCGACGGCGTTGGCGATCAGCGTCCCCACGGTGCTGGCGCCGACCCAGTACTCCCGGCGCTTCGGATGGTCCGCCGCGAACACGACCGCCCTGGCGGCGACCTCCGGCTGGTAGATGGGCGGCACCGGCTGCGGGTGCTTCGGCAGACGAGAGAGCACCCAGGAGAACTGGGGTGTGTTCACCGCCGGCATCTGCACCATGGTCACGTGCACGTTGCTGTGCTCGTGCAGCAGCTCGCAGCGCAGCGCCTCGTGGAAGCCCTGGATCGCGTGCTTCGCGCCGCAGTAGGCGGTCTGCAGCGGGATGCCGCGGTAGGCCAGGGCGGACCCGACATGCACGATGGTGCCGTGGCCACGGTCCTTCATCCGCGGGAGCACGGCCATGGTGGCGTACACATATCCGAGGTAGCTGACCTCGGTCGCTCGTCGGTACTCCTCAGGCGTGATGTCATCGAACCGGGCGAACACCGAGGTGAAGGCCACGTTGACCCACACGTCGATGGGGCCGAGCTCGGACTCGATGCGATCCACGGCATCCGCGACCGCCTGCGCATCGGACACGTCGACCGGCACCGTCAAGGTGGTCGCGCCGAGCTCCTGACAGTGCGCAGCGGCGGCGTCAAGCCCTCTGTGTCCACGGGCGATCAGCGCCACCCGATCGCCACGTCGGGCGAACTGCGCCACGGTGGCCCGCCCGATCCCTCCGCTGGCTCCAGTCACGACGACTACACGAGACATTTGTTCTCCTTCATTTTGGGTCGGCTCTGTTTCTCAGCTGTGTCAGTTTTGCTTGGGTAGTGCCACGCCCCAGCTCGCGCTCGAGGTGTCCCCGGGCTCGAGCCGGATCACCGCGTCTCCGCTCTGGAACGCGTTGGGGGGACCGGTCATGGGTTCGGTGCCCAGCCCGCGCCGGCGACGGTCAGGGGCCAGGGTGTCGCCGGTGAAGATCTCGATCACGGGGTAGGCCTCGTCAACCCACAACTGGGTGACCCAGTCGTCGGCGCTCTCAAGGCGCACCCAGGCCCGGCCCTGGTCGTCGCGGCGCAGGTCGGTGAAGGCGTCGTCCACAACAAGCTCGTCGAGCCTTTTACCGGCCCGGAAGTCGTAGGCCGTTCCCGCGACGTCTTCACGGCCGGTGGGTAGCTGCCGCTGAGGGTCGGTCACGATGCGCGTGTCGGCCTCCAGATGCAGCGTGCAGCCGTCGACGGTGCCCACCCCCGGCGAGAGATAGGGATGCTGCCCGCAGCCGTAGGGGGCAGGCTCGCCACCAAGGTTGGTGGCCGTGGTCGTGACGCTCAGACCGTTCTCGTCCAGGCGGTAGGTGACTCGGACGTCCAGGGTGAACGGGTAGCCCTGCAGCGGGAACAAGGTGGTCCCCATGACCACGCGGCCCTCCTCGTGCGTGTGACAGCGCCAGGGTCGCCAGCGCAGGAACCCGTGGATCGCGTTGTTCTTCTCCGGCTCCGTCAGCGCGACCTGGTGCTCTTGCCCGTCGAAACGGTAGCGACCGTCTCCGAGCCGGTTGGGCCACGGGACCAGGGGCGCCCCGTGCGCGCCATCGCAGATCTCGGCGACGGCATACGGTTGCAGCACGTCGCGACCGCCCAGGTCGTAGGCGCGGATGCCGCCGCCGACCTCGACGACGGTCGCGTGCTGCTCGCCGTGGGTGATCTCGAACTGCTTACCTGATGGCGGGGTGGCCACGTTCGATCTCTTCTCTGTCAGGTCTGTCAGGGCAGGGATGGCACACCGGCGGTCAGCCGTCACGGGCGTTGCTGCCGCTTCGACACAGCGCGACGGGCCACCAGCGCCCGCGTTGCCAACGCGAGGGTGGCTCCGAGCAGGGCCGCCCGCCACGATCTGCGCCGGTCCGATCGTTGGCGCTCTCGTCTCATACGGCTGTCCACGATCGGTGCACCGGCTCGCAGGTGCTCGGTCTGACGCTCGACCAGCGCGCGCTCGACTGGCGCGGGTACGGCGCCGAGCCAGGGCCTGTTCCGGGTGTGTTCGGTGACCTCCGCGTCCGAGGCACCCTGCCCGCGGCCTCCGAGCAGGGTGGCGCGCAGCTCAGCCACGCGTTGGACCGGTGCCAGATCCGGCGGGCTCGTGTGGGTCTGAGAGCCGTCGTCGATGGTGTTCACGTCCCAAAGTCTCGCACAGATAATTGCTACTACGCAATCTTTGCGCATATGCTTGGGTCTGCGGGATGGTGAGAGGCCTCGAGGACGTCTCCCCGTCAGTTGGCCCATCCGGCCCCGCGTCCGCGGAGTGCGAAGGAGCGCAGCCGGTGCCAGACTTTTTCCCGATGTGGGTGGTCATCACCCACTTCCTCAACCTCTTCTTCATGCTCCTGCTGTTCCGTTCCGGCTTCGAGGTGCTCTCAGCCTTTCCCAAGCTGTACTGGCACGACGACAGCCCTCCGGGCAGGGAATGGCTCCGGCTGTCGAAGAAGATGTACGGCGCCGACGCGCGCAAGCCGTGGTCCTCGCTCGACGAGGAGGAGTCGTGGTCGCCCCTGGTGGCGCTACCAGGCCGTAAGAACCTGGGCCTGGGCCGGCACTGGCACTTCATGAGCGTCCAGTTCTGGATCCTCACCGGGGTGGTCTACGTCATGATGGTCTTCGTCACGGGCTACTGGCACTACCTCGTTCCGACCCACTGGTCACTGGTTCCGGACTCGATCAGGTCGATCGGGGTCTACCTACAGTTCGAGCTGCCCGCCAAGATCCCCGGCGAGCCGTTCGAACCCGCGCAGAAGCTGGCCTACTTCATCGTGATCTTCATCATGGCCCCCTTGCAGATCGCCTCCGGAGCTGCCATGTCACCCTCGGTCCTGGCCCGATTCCCCTGGTATGGAAAGCTTTTCGGCGGAAAGCAAGGCGCCCGCAGCGTGCACTTCCTGCTGATGTGCGCCTTCGCCGCCTTCATCGTCGTGCACGTCGCCATGGTCATCGTCCACGGTCTGCCGAAGGAGTTCGCCTCCATCGTGCTCGGAGACCCCGGCGGCGACCGGCGCCTGGCCCTCGGCATCGGCCTCTCCGGGTTGCTCGCCATCCTCCTGGTCCACGTCGTCATCACCTGGTTCTCGCTGCGCTACCGCCGACGCACCCAACGACTCCTCGGGCTCGTGGTGGACCCGTTCGAGCGCATGATCTCACGCACGTTCACCTCCAGGCAGCACTTCAGCCGCGACAGCATCTCGCCGTACTTCCGGGTCAACGGTTACCCGCCGCCAGGAGATGACTACCAGCAGCTGGCCGAGGCTGACTTCCGTGACTACCGGCTGAGCGTCGGCGGACTCGTCGAGCACCCGATGAACCTCTCCCTGGCCCAGCTGCGCACCCTCGGCGAACAGAGTCAGATCACCAAGCACAACTGCATACAGGGCTGGACGGCGGTCGCCGAATGGGCCGGCGTACCCCTGCAGCGGCTCATGCAGGAGGTTCACCCCTCACCCAAGGCCCAGCATGTCGTGTTCTACGCGATGGACGACAAGGGCCTCACCGAGGGCGAGGGCCGCTACGGCTTCTACTACGCCACCATCCCGGTCCACCTGGCCGACAACCCGCAGAGCATCCTCGCCCTCGAGATGAACGGGGCCCCCCTCCCGGTCGAGCACGGCGCCCCCGTGCGCCTGCGCCTCGAAACCCAGCTCGGGTTCAAAATGGTCAAGTGGGTCACCGGCATCGAGTTCGTGGCCGACGTCGCCGACATCGGCCAAGGAATGGGTGGCTGGCGAGAGGACCAGCAGTTTTACGCCAACGCCGCGGGGATCTAGCCGACGAGCAGGGCTCCCTCGTCAAGGGGTATGTCGGACTCCGGCCGGACGCCCCTCCTCGGCACTCCCACAGATCTGTAGGAGTCAGGCCGTGGCCTGTCAGTTCCCAGACCGGTCGGGCGCCCCGGGACGCGACCCTGCCGCGATCATGGCGGCGTCCGCCTGCTCAGGCGTAGCCCATGACCCCGTCGCGCTCCTTGTCGTCCTCGTCGGGCCCATGCGACCTACGGTTGCTATTGCGCAAGCATTGACGCTACCCTTGCGGACACGCAACCGTTCCTGCTGGACGTCGCACCCGCCGGGGGTCCCGGTACGCCGGCGTCAGCAAGGCACCGAGAGGACCAGAAATGGCACCAGCCCCAGGAATCGCCCTGACGCCCGGCCCGGCCGTGCACGGGATCGACCGCATGATCCGCAACATCGAGACGGGGCGCTTCGAGCGCAGCCTGTCGGCCCTGACCGCGGTCGGCGCCCTGGTGGCGGCCGTCGAGATCTTCTTCGAGCACGACTCGGCGAGCTTCGGCAACAAGCTGATGTGGCTGCCGGTCGCGATGGGCCCGGTCGGAGCGGTCGCCGGTGTCGCCGGGTTCTGCAGCCACCGGATGGCCAAGACCGCCCTGCCCATCGCGTCGGTCGCGATCTGCGTCAACGGTCTCCAGGGCTTCTACCTGCACGCCCGAGGCATCTCCCAGAAGCCCGGAGGATGGCACAACGCCCGGTACAACATGGAGATGGGTCCGCCGCTGCTGGCACCCCTGCTGGTCACGATGGTGGGCGGCATGGGTCTACTGGCCGCCGTGCTGCGCCGCGAGAAGTGAGCCGCCCGTGACCTCGCCTGCCCCACACACTCAGCCATGGACCGGTCGCTTCCCGGGGTTCGACGTGCTCGACCAGAGCAGCCACTGGGATCCGGTGACGACCGGGGTGGTCCTCGGCCGCGTCGGGATGGCCCCCGACATCCGGTTCTTCACCCCGAGCGAGCAGGCCATCGCCGTGGCGCTGTGCGACCAGCTCCTGGGCCAGAGCGGTGACGCCGCCTCCCGGGTCCCGATCGTGAACCTCATCGATGCGCGGCTGGCCGAGCAGCAGACCGACGGCTGGCACTACCACGACATGCCCGCCGACGGTCAGGCCTGGCGCGACACCCTCGCCGGGCTCGACGCCGATGCGAACAAGGGGTTCGGCACCGGCTTCGCGACCTGTCGAAGCCAGCACCAGGCCAGCCTGATCCAAAGCGTCCAGGACTGCGGGTCTGACCAGTGGCACGACCTCAACGCCAAACACGTCTGGAGCCTCTGGACGCGATACGCATGCACGGCCTTCTACTCCCACCCTACTGCGTGGAGCGAGATCGGCTTCCCTGGGCCGGCCTACCCCCGCGGCTACAAGAACGCCGGCGTCGACAGGCTCGAACCGTTCGAGGTGCCCGACGCGAAACCGTCTGACGACCCCCTGCGGAGGCAGTCATGAGCTCTGTGCGTGACCGCAACGAGTCGGCGTGGCTGCTGCCCGCCGACGGCAAGAGGGTCAACCACCAGCTGCGCCAGGACATGCGCCGGTTCGACGACAGCGACGAGGTCGACCTCGTCGTCGTGGGGTGCGGGGCGGGCGGCTCGACGATGATCCAGCGACTGGCCCGCGCGGGGTGGCGGGTCCTCGCCATGGATGCCGGCCCGTTCTGGGACCCCGACACCGACTGGGTCAGCGACGAGGCGGGCTCGCACCACCTCTACTGGACCGAGCCGCGCATCATCTCGGGCTCTGACCCGGTACCCCTGGGGTCGAACAACTCGGGCCGTGGGGTAGGCGGGTCCATGGTGCACTACGCCGGTTACACGCCACGCTTTCACCCGAGTGACTTCGAGACGTACACGCTTGACGGCGTCGGGGCCGACTGGCCGATCGCCTATACCGACCTCAAGCCCTACTACGAGGCGATCGAGGAAGAGCTGCCGGTCGCCGGTGAGAAGTGGCCGTGGGGCGACCCACACTCCTACCCCTACCGACCGCACCCCGTCGGCGGCAACGGTGAGATCTTCCTGCGCGGGGCCGAGCGCCTGGGCCTGACGGCCAAGGTGGGCCCAGTCGCCATCGTCAACGGCCGCTTCGGCAACCGGGCGCACTGCATCTACCGCGGGTTCTGCCTGCAGGGCTGCAAGGTCAACGCCAAGGCCTCACCCCTGATCACCCACATCCCCGACGCCCTGGCCCACGGTGCGGAAGTGCGCGCCAACGCGATGGTCACCAAGGTCGAGATCGACGAGCGGACCGGTCGCGCCACCGGGGTGCACTACGTGCGCGACGGGGTGTCGCGGTTTCAACGCGCACGCATCGTCGCCATCGCCGGCTACTCCATCGAGACACCGCGTCTGCTGCTCAACTCGGCGTGCGACCTCTTCCCTGACGGGCTGTGCAACGACTTCGACCAGGTCGGGCGCTACCTCATGGTGCAGGGAGCCCCCCAGACCGCCGGCCGGTTCGACGGCGAGGTGCGCATGTACAAGGCTCCCCCACCAGAGGTGAGCACCGAGGCGTTCTACGAGACCGACCCCGCCAAGTCGTACAAGCGCGGGTTCTCCATCCAGACGGTCTCACCCCTACCCATCACCTGGGCCGAGCACGTTGCTGCCCAGGGCCACTGGGGCGCCGACCTGCGCGAGTACATGAGCGACTACGTGCACTGGTCGTGCCTCGGCGCCCTGTGCGAGTTCGTCGCCCAACCCGACAACAGGGTCACCCTGGCGCAGGAGAAGGACCGGCACGGACTCCCCGTCGCGAACTTCTCCTACTCCCAGTGCGCCAACGACACCGCCCTGATGGAGGCCGCCCAGGGCGTGATGGAGGACATCCTGCACGCCGCCGGCGCCGACGAGGTCATCACCATCCAGCGCTACGCCCACCTCGTCGGAGGAGCGCGCATGGCCGCCGACGAGCAGCACGGCGTCGTCGACGCGAACTGCCGCACCTTCGCCGTGCCCAACCTCTACATCACCGACGGCAGCGTGCTGCCCACCCAGGGCAGCGCCAACCCGGCACTGACCATCATGTCGGTCGCCGCCCGCGCCGCCGAGTGTCTCATCTCGACCTCGCGCCGAGGCAACTGAAACCCAGAAGGGACTGGTGGGCATGGGTGGCTTCGTCTCTGCCATGCACCGCAGCGGTAACGGGCTACTGCTGCGGATCTGTGCCATCGCCGCCATCGGTGGCCTGGTGTTCGGCTACGACACCGGGGTCATCTCCGGGTACCTGGCCGACGCCATCAGCCATAAGTGGACCACGGTGCTCGCCGGATCGGTCTACGTCATCGGCGCCCTCGGCTGCGCGCTGTCGATCAACGCGCCGATGTTGATCGGGTTCCGCTTCCTGCTCGGTATCTCGGTCGGCACCGCCTCGTTCGTGGCGCCGCTCTACATCTCCGAGGTCGCACCGCCGAAGGTGCGCGGTGGGCTGGTGTCCTTCAACCAGCTCGCCGCCACCAGCGGCATCCTCATCGCCTACATCGTCAACTTCCTACTCGAGGACGTGACCAACAACTGGCGCTGGATGCTCGGACTCGCGGCCCTGCCGGGGGCCGCGATCAACACCGTCATCTACTACGCCCCCACCGTCCTGGCCGCCACCGGGCTGACGAACAGCGGCTCGATCGCCCAGACCGTTGTCGTCGGGATCACCAACGTCGTCTTCACGGTCGTCGCGTTACTACTGCTCGACCGCGTCGCCCGACTCGTCGCCGCCACCCTCCTCAGCCTCGGCGACCTCATCACTCGGCACAGCACCTTTTTTACGCCGTTATCGGCGTCGGGGCGTTCGTCGTCCTTCTGGCCAAGGTTCCCGAGACCCAGGACCGCACCTTGAACAGATCCGGGACGACCTCAACCTCGGCGGCCACCAACCCACCAAGGAGCCCGCATGAGCGACATCCCCGTCAACGCCGCGACCGACGCCAGGATCGACAGCGTCGAGGTCAGCGCCTACACGGTGCCCACCGACACGCCTGAGGCCGACGGCACGATCAGCTGGGACTCCACCACCATGGTTCTGGTCCGAGCCCGCTCAGGCGACGTCGAGGGCATCGGGTGGACCTATGGCCCGACCGCGTGCGCCACCTTGATCCGCGACAAGCTCGTTGACCTCGTGACACGACACGACGCGATGGACGTCGTCGGAGCCTCTCAGTCCATGATCAGAGCCGTGCGCAACGCGGGCCGCCCCGGCATCGCCGGCTACGCCATCTCGGCTGTCGACGTGGCCCTGTGGGACCTCAAGGCCCGGCTGCTCAACCTCCCGCTGCACCACCTTCTCGGCGCTGTCACTACGCAGGTCCCCGTCTACGGCAGCGGCGGCTTCACCACGTACGACGAGCAGCAGCTGCGTCAGCAACTGAGCCACTGGGCCCTCGAAGAGGGCATCCCCCGCGTGAAGATCAAGATCGGGGAAGCATGGGGCGCCGACCCCGGCCGCGACCTCGAGCGCATGCGCCAGGCAAGAGCCATCATCGGCGACGACACCGAGCTGTTCGTCGACGCGAACGGCGGCTACACCCGCAAACAGGCCGTCCGGGTGATGGCGACGGCGGCCGACCTGGACGTGCGCTGGTTCGAGGAGCCCGTGTCCTCCGACGACCTCGAGGGCCTGCGCGAGGTTCGCGACGCCGTGTCAGCCGACGTCACGGCCGGCGAATACGGTTACGACCTGTACTACTTCCGCCGCCTGTGTGAGGCGGGTGCTGTCGACTGCCTCCAGGTCGACGTCTCCCGCTGCGGCGGGATCACGGAGTGGTTGCGCGCTGCGGCCGTCGCGGCATCCTTTGGCTTGCAGGTCTCCGGTCACTGCGGGCCGCACCTCCATGCCCACGTCGCCGCCGCAACCCCCAACCTGCGCCACCTCGAGTGGTTCCACGACCACGTCCGCATCGAGTCGATGTTCTTCGACGGCACCCTCGACCCCACGGGGGGAACCATCACCCCGGATGCCGACGCACCCGGTAACGGCCTCACCTTCCGGGCCGCTGACGCCCAGCCCTACCGTGTCGCCTAGCTCGCGCCCGGCAGCCGCTGCTGACCGGACACGAGAGCCGAAACCTGCCCCCGGTCGACAGGGGGTGTTGGTCGCGACGGCTTGGTAGCGTCCCCCGTCGGCGTCCTCGAACAGTGACCTCTCCGTTCCAGGTTGGGGGTGCTCGCCGAGGATGTTCATCCGCATCTCCTCCGGTCCCGTCGGCCGCTTCAGCGTGTCCGAGCGACTGCCTCACGGAACGTGCGCGTCTCGCGTTCGGGTCGGCCAGCCACGTGA
>JALYVC010000031.1 GCA_030853445.1 Actinomycetota bacterium
CACCCTCGAGCAGAAGGCGTCGCTGACCAGCGGCCTGGACTTCTGGCATACCAAGGCCGTTCCTGGGGTCCCGTCGATCATGCTCACCGACGGCCCGCACGGGGTCCGCAAGCAGGTCGCGGGCTCCGACCACCTCGGCCTGCAGGAGAGCGTGCCCAGCACCTGCTTCCCGCCCGCCGTCGCCCTCGGGTCGAGCTGGGACCCCGAGCTGCTGGTGCGCGTCGGGGCCGCCCTCGGCGACGAGGCGCAGGCACTGGGTGTCGGCGTCCTGCTCGGCCCGGGCATCAACATCAAGCGATCCCCGTTGTGCGGCCGCAACTTCGAATACCTGTCGGAGGACCCGCTCGTCAGCGGCGTCCTCGGTGCGGCGCTCGTCCGCGGGCTGCAGAGCCGCGGCGTCGGAGCCTCGGTCAAGCACTTCGCGGTGAACAACCAGGAGAGCGACCGGCTGCGGGTCAGCGCCGACGTCGACATGCGACCGCTGCGGGAGATCTACCTGCGCGGGTTTGAGCGGGTCGTGACGAGCGCGAACCCCTGGACCGTGATGTGTTCCTACAACCGGGTCAACGGTGTGTATGCGTCGCAGAACCGGTGGCTGCTCAGCGCCGTGCTGCGGGACGAGTGGGGTTTCGACGGCCTGGTGATGTCCGACTGGGGGGCCGTCGACGACCGGGTCGTCGGCATTGCCGCCGGTCTCGACCTGGAGATGCCGGCGAGCGGAGGCCGCACCGATGCGCAGGTCGTGGCGGCCGTGCAGGACGGGACGCTCGACGAGCGCGTCGTCGACGTCGCCGCCGGGCGAGTAGCGACCCTCGTCGCACGGGTGCAGACCAACCGCCGCCCGGACGCGACGTTCGACGTCGACGACCATCACGCGTTGGCGCGCGAAGCGGCCGCAGCGAGCATCGTGCTGCTGCGCAACGACGACGACCTGCTCCCGCTCCCGCCCTCGACGTCGGTCGCCGTCATCGGGGAGTTCGCCCGCACCCCGCGTTACCAGGGCGCCGGCAGCTCGATGGTCAACCCGACGCGGCTCGACTGCGCCCTCGACGCAATTCGTTCCCTCGCAGGCGAGGACGTCGTCTTCGCTCCCGGCTTCGCACTCGCCGGCTCACCGTCGGCCGACGACGCAGCCGTGGCGCTGCGGGCCGAAGCGGTGGCTGCCGCGGCCGCCGCAGACGTCGCCGTCGTCTTCCTCGGCCTGCCCGCGTCGGCCGAGTCGGAGGGTTTCGACCGGTCGGATATCGAGCTGCCCGCCGACCAGGTCGACCTGCTCGACGCCGTCCTCGATGCCAACCCGCGCACTGTTGCCGTCCTGGCGAACGGTGGCGTGGTTCGGCTCGCCGGAGTGACCGACCGGGTGCCGGCCCTCGTCGAAGGATGGCTGCTCGGTCAGGCCGGTGGAGCCGCCGTCGCCGACGTTCTCTACGGCGTCGTCAACCCGTCCGGCCGCTTGGCCGAGACGGTTCCCGACCGCCTGCAGGACACTCCGGCATACCTGGACTTTCCCGGCGAGCACGGTCACGTGCGATACGGCGAGGGCCTGTTCGTCGGCTACCGCTGGTATGACGCCCGTGCGATGGGCGTCTCGTTCCCCTTCGGGCACGGGCTCTCCTACACGACGTTCGCCTACAGCGACCTCGAGCTCTCGGCGGCGGCCGGTGGTTTCGTCGCCCGGCTCGTGGTGACCAACACGGGTGAGCGCGACGGGAGTGAGGTGGTGCAGCTGTATGCGTCCCTGCCGGGTTCGAGCGTGGCGCGGGCCCCCCGCGAGCTGCGCGCGTTCGCCAAGGTGACCGCGTCGGCCGGGGAGTCGCGGACCGTGGAGCTACCGGTGAGCAGCGGAGACCTCGCGTACTTCGACACCCGGGCAGACCGCTGGGTGGTCGAGGGTGGGTCCTACCGCATCGAGGTCGGAGCCTCCAGCCGCGACCTGCGGCTGTCGGCGGACATCGACATCGAGGGAGACGACGTCCGCTTCCCGGTGACCAGGGACTCCTCGATCAGCGAGGCGCTGCAGGACGAGACGGTCGGGCCGGCCGTGCGCGCTGCCCTCGGAGGCTTCCTGGGCGGCGATGACAGCGGACTGCTGACCGTGGTGGGGTCGTTCCCGCTCGGGCGGGTCGCGAGCTTCCCCGGGGTCGACGTGTCACCGGAGCAGCTGGACGCCCTGCTCGGAGGCTGACCGGCCCGCTGCTCGGCCCTGACTCAACCGCGCGGGACCGCCTGGACGATGGCGATGGCCAGGACGATAGCCAGAACGGCGATCCGCATCAGCCGCTCGGGAAGGGTCTGGCGCGGCCACGTGTAGTAGACGAAGAAGGCGACCAGCAGGGCGACCAGGGCGGTGGCGACGAAGCCGACCCGGGGTACGGCGATCCCGACGACGACGAGCCCCAGCACGACGAGGAAGGCGACGATCCGGGGCATCCGCTCCAGTCGCTCGAGCACGGGGTATGCCACGTGCTCGACCCGGGACCGAAAGGGCAGGCTCACCGGGCCAGAGTAGGGGAGCACCCTCCTCCCGCTGTCCTGCCCCGGGCCGGATACTCGCGTGAGCGCGCCTCAGGCGGCCGATAACCTGGCGCCATGGCCAGTCAGTCCGCACCAGGCAGCCCCGGCAGCATTGTCGACACCGTCGTGAGCCTCTGCAAGCGCCGGGGTTTCGTCTACCCGAGCGGGGAGATCTACGGAGGCACCCGGTCGGCGTGGGACTACGGGCCGCTGGGCGTGGAGCTCAAGGACAACATCAAGCGACAGTGGTGGAAGGCGATGGTCACCCAGCGCGACGAGGTCGTCGGCCTCGACAGCTCGATCATCCTGCCCGTCCAGACCTGGGTCGCCTCGGGCCACGTGGCGACGTTCAGCGACCCACTTGTGGAGTGCCTGTCGTGCCACAAGCGGTTCCGGGCCGACCACCTGCAGGAGGCGGTCGCGGAGAAACGGGCGGCTAAAGGTGACGAAGTCGACCCCGACACGATCTCGCTCACGGAGATCGCCTGCACCAACTGCGGGACCCGCGGCCAGTGGACCGAGCCGCGCCAGTTCTCGGGCCTGCTCAAGACCTACCTGGGCGTCGTTGAAGACGAGTCCGGGCTGCACTACCTGCGGCCCGAGA
>JALYVC010000034.1 GCA_030853445.1 Actinomycetota bacterium
CGCGATGGCCGAGCCGTTGGGGGAGGGGAGGACGAGCCGGGGGACCGCGGGGGCCGCCCGCAGGCCCGCCGGTGAGAGCGACCACGGATGCGTGTCGGACACCTCGCGGCGCCCTACCGCCAGCACCGCGTCCTCGCGGGCGGCGAGCTCACCGGCCCGGGCATGACGCCAGGCGGCCGGGTGGACCACCGTGCCCCGCTCGACCACGACCCCGACCGAGGTCGTGAAGGACAGCACGTCGACGACCACGAGGATCCCCCCGGGGACAGCCAGCCGCGCTGCCCCCGTGGGCCCCCAGCCGAAGCGCACGGCCGCGCCGGACCGGCTCCATCCGCTGGGGTCCACGGTCGTCAGCTCCTCGTGGGCGGTGGCTGCGTCAGCTGACGACCACGGTGTCGCCGACCTGCACGAGGCCGAAGAGGGTCGACAGCGCGCTGTAGTCGCGCACGTTGACGCACCCGTGCGAGGCCCCGGCGTAGCCGCGCGCGGCGAAGTCGGACGAGTAGTGCACGGCCTCACCACCGCTGAAGAACATCGAGAAGGGCATCGAGCTGCCGTAGATCGTCGAGGTCCACTCACGGTTCTTGCGGAAGACCGAGAAGACACCCTCACGCGTGGGGTTGTTCTCCGACCCGAAGCGCACGTCGACCCGCATCCGCGCCTGGCCGTCGACGACCCAGGTGAGTGAACGCGAGGCCTTGCTGATGCAGAGGACCCTCCCGGTGAGGCACCTGTGGTCGAGCCCGGCAGTGGTGCCCGTGGGCGGCTTCGGGACGGTGTTGGTGAGCTCGTCGCTGGTAGGGATGCGCGTCATGCCGCGCAGGCGGTCGGTGGTGCGCTGGTCGACCTCACCCGTGACGGGGATGGCGCGCTTGGCCTGGAACTGGCGGACGGCGTCGGTCGTCTGCGCACCGTAGGTGTCGCCCACCACGCCCGACCACCAGCCGATCTGCTTGAGCCGGGCCTGGAGGTCGCGCACCGCCGCTCCTGTCGCTCCCTGCCTCAGCAGGGCGGGGCCGGGGTGCAGCACGTTGTGCATCTCGTCGCCGGTGGGCAGGCGCGTCATGCCGGCGAGGGCCGCCCACGTGGCGTCGTCGGTCGTCCCGGTGACGGGCAGGGTGCGCTTGTCCTGGAAGCCGCGCACCCCGGCGACGGTGGTGGCGTCGTACGTGCCCGTCATGGGGCCCGTGAACCACGCGATCTGGGTCAGGCGCGCCTGCAGCTCGCGCACGCGCTCGCCCGTGGCGCCTGCGGTGAGCGCGGCTACCTTCGTGCTCGTCGTGCTCGTCGTGCTTGTCGGCGTGGTCGTGGTGGGAGTCGTCGGGCCGGGTGCAGACGCCGTGGTGGTCGCGGAGCCGCTCGTCGGGCCCGGTGCGCCGGGGGTGCTCGACGCGGTGGGTGCCGGTGTCGTGGCGCCGGACGAGGGGCGTGCCGCCGGGGCCGGAGCGCACGCTCCCAGGGCCAGCGAGGCGAGTGTCAGGACCACGACGGCGGCACTCCGCCCGAGCGGCGTGCGAGGTGACAGCCGAGTCGTCGGATGGTCGGTGGGGCGGAGCAGGGCCACGGCTGGTCTCCCTCGAGGACGGGGGTGGGACGGCCGCGGTTGGTGGGCGGCCTCACCGATCAGGACGTCATAGTGCGCTCCGCGGTTGTCCTGCGGGGGCCAGGGATCCGTAGGGTTACCGAATCGTGTTCATCGTCCTCATCACCGGGTCGGGACGCGGGGCTCAGCCGGGGTGTCCACCGTGGGGGCGGCGCAGCACCTCGGTCAGCTTGTTGGCCCCGGCGACCACCGTCGCAGCGTGCAGACGCCCCGGCTGACGGGAGAGCCGCTCGATCGGCCCGGAGATCGACACCGCCGCGACGACGCGGCCCGAGGGTCCGCGCACCGGGGCCGACACCGAGGCGACCCCAGGCTCGCGCTCACCGACGCTCTGGGCCCATCCGCGGCGGCGAACCGCCGACAGTGCCGTGGCGTTGAACCGCGCGCCTTGCAGGCCGCGGTGCAGCCGGTCGGGCTCCTCCCAGGCGAGCAGCACCTGCGCCGCAGAGCCGGCCTGCATCGTCAGGCTCGCCCCGACCGGGATGGAGTCCCGCAGGCCGATCGGCCGCTCGGCCGCGGCGACGCAGACGCGTTGGTCGCCCTGGCGGCGGAAGAGCTGGGCACTCTCGTTGGTGTGGTCGCGCAGGGCCCCCAGCACGGGACCCGCGGCGGCCAGCAGCCGGTCCTCGCC
>JALYVC010000049.1 GCA_030853445.1 Actinomycetota bacterium
CCGTCGTCGACGGCCTGCGGGCCGTGCGGGTCCTCGCCGACCAGTCAGGGCTCGACCGTGCCGGGCGCGCCGCCAACCTGCTGGGCGCGTATGCCGTCCGCCCGCGTCTGGGGGCCGGGTTGCGCGGACGGGAGGTCGTCCTGGTCGACGACATCCTCACGACCGGTGCGACGCTGGCCGAGGCGGCGCGAGCCCTACGGGCCCACGGCTGCGAGCCCCGGGCCGCGGCCGTGGTGGCGGCGACCACGCTCCGACGGGAACTCCACCCGTCGGCCACTCGCTGACGAGAGACACCGCTTGACCTGCAGGACACCGCTGGGTACCACCGGGAGCTGCTGACCTCGACCGCTCGAGAGGGGCCGCCCGTCGGCCCCTTCCGTGACGGCACGTGGAGGACTAACGTCAGCAGGGCAAGTCCGGTTCGTCCCCCGTCAGGATCGGAGGTGGTCCGAGGTCACGAGGCCTGCCCGGCCCATTCGCCGAGTAACCACCAGCAAGGAGGACTACGTGGACATTGTCGTCACCGGGCGCCACGCCCAGGTCACGGACCGCTTTCGCGCGCATCTCGAGGAGAAGCTCGCCAAGGTTCCGCAGCTCTTGCCGAAGGTCACCAGGGTCGACGTCGTCGTCACCCATGAGCCCACCACCACCGACTCGGAGTGCGTCGAGATCACGTGCCACGCCAAGGGACCCGTCATCCGGGCCGAGGCCTGCAACGTCGACAAGTACGCCGCGCTCGACACCGCCATCGACCGACTGCACGAGCGCCTGCGCCGCGTCGGTGACCGCCGCCGGGTGTCGCGCGGTCGTCGCACCCCCGAGTCCGTCGCGCGTGCGACGAGCCGCGTCGCCCCCACCCTGAACGACGCCGGGGTGCTCGAGGGCGAGTCCGAGGCCGAACCCTCGACGCCCTTCGCCGACACCCCCATCGAGGTGCGCGAGAAGATCCACGAGAGCGCGCCCATGTCGCTCGAGGAGGCTCTCGACCGGATGGAGCTCGTCGGGCACGACTTCTACCTCTTCCACGACACCGAGACCGACCGGCCGAGCGTGGTCTACCGACGCCGCGGGTGGTCCTACGGCGTGCTGCACCTCGAGGTCGCGGGCTCGTCGGCCACCCGTGAGGCCAGGGAGTCGACGACCTCGAGTGGCGGTGGCGAGACCGCGCCCCGGGGGGAACCCGAACCCGTAGGCGCCGGACAGAAGGCCTGAGGCCCGAGCCTCACGTCTGCGCCTCGGCGGCCCGGTCGGTGCCTCGAGCGTCGGCCGGGCCCGCCGGGGCGGGGACGAATCGTGCAATGATGCCCACCATGCACCCAGCGACGAGCCCCGGCGCCAACGCGGCCGGGTCCACCGGGTCGAGTCGTGGCGGGTCGGTGCCGGGCGAGGGCATCCGCGTGCTCGTTGCCGACGACCACGTCCTGTTCCGCCGGGGCCTGCAGATGGTCCTGCATCAGGAGGGCGACATCGAGGTCGTCGGCGAGGCCAGCGACGGCGCCGAGGCGGTGGCTCGGGCCGAGGAGCTGCTGCCCGACGTCATCCTCATGGACGTGCGGATGCCCAAGGTCACGGGCATCGAGGCCTGCCTGTCGATCAAGGAGCTCGTGCCCTCCAGCAAGATCCTCATGCTCACCATCTCCGACGAGGAGACCGACCTCTTCGAGGCGGTGCGCGCAGGGGCCAACGGCTACCTGCTCAAGGACGTGCCGGGCGAGGAGATCGCGGCCGGCATCCGCGCCGTGCAGAGCGGGCAGTCGCTGATCTCGCCGTCGATGGCCTCCAAGCTGCTCGCGGAGTTCGCCCAGATCAGCCGCAAGGACGCCGAGGCCCCCAACCCGCACGCCCCCAAGCTGACCGACCGCGAGGTCGAGGTCCTGCGTCTCGTGGCTCGGGGCATGGCCAACCGCGAGATCGGCACGGCGCTGTTCATCTCGGAGAACACCGTGAAGAACCACGTGCGCAACATCCTCGAGAAGCTGCAGCTGCACACCCGCATGGAAGCCGCGATGTACGCCGTGCGCCAGAACATCATCGACCCGCGCCAGCACTGAGGCCAGTGGCCACGCCGCGCCCTGACGGGGCCCCGGGCCTGCGTCGGCTCACGCTCGCCCAGGCCCGGCGGGTGGCGGTGGCGGCCCAGGGTCTGGCGAGAGCCCGGCCGGCACCCTGGGCGGCGACGGCTCGAGACCTGCAGCGGGTCGTCGACACCGTCGGTGTGGTGCAGATCGACAGCGTCAACGTGCTGACCCGCAGCCACTACCTCCCGTTCTTCTCGCGGTGCGGTCCGTACGACACCGCCCTGCTCGACCGGGCCCGCGACCGGGCTCCGCGACGTCTGGTGGAGTACTGGGCGCACGAGGCGAGCCTCGTTCCCCCGGCGACCTGGCCCCTGCTCACCTTCCGTATGGACCGGGTGCACGACGACGCCTGGGGCGGCATGATGCGGGTGGCTCGCGAGCACCCCGCCCTCGTCGCGGCGGTGCTGGCCGAGGTGGTCGCGGCCGGGCCGCTCACCTCTCGCCAGGTCGAGGCAGCGCTGGCCCACGACCGGCCGCGCGCCACCGACCACTGGGGGTGGAACTGGTCGCTGGTCAAGATGGCCCTCGAGCACCTCTTCTGGGCCGGTGAGATCTCGTCGGCGGGACGCACCGCCTCGTTCGAGCGCCGGTATGCGGCCCTCGCCGCAGTGGCCCCACCCGTCGTGCGCGGGCAGTGGGTCGACCGCTCGACCCGGCTGCCCGAGCCCGAGGCCGTGGTCGAGCTGGTGCGGATCGCCGCCCGCGCCCACGGGGTCGCGAGCGAGCAGTGCCTCGCCGACTACTTCCGGCTCAAGCGGGCCCAGGTGCGTCCGGCGGTGGCGAGGCTGGTCGCCGACGGCGAGCTGCAGCCGGTCGTCGTCGAGGGCTGGGGGAGGCCGGCGTGGCTCCATACGCAGGCGCGGGTGCCCCGCTCGGTGCACGCCCGTGCGCTGCTCAGCCCCTTCGACTCGATGGTGTGGCAGCGAGACCGGGTGGAGGCGCTCTTCGGTTTTCGCTACCGCATCGGCATCTACACCCCGGCGGCGCAGCGGGTGCACGGCTACTACGTGCTGCCCTTCCTGCACGGTGACCGGCTGGTGGGCCGGTGCGACCTCAAGGCCGACCGCGCCACCGGCGTGCTGCGGGTGCCGACCGTGACGTGGGAGCCAGGGGCCGGTGAGGCCGACCGCGAGGCCTTGTGGGCCGAGCTGGAGCAGCTCGGCGACTGGCTGGGCCT
>JALYVC010000065.1 GCA_030853445.1 Actinomycetota bacterium
GACGGAAGGCAGGCGGTGGCACGGGTCAGCCGGCGGCCAGCGTCTTGCTACCGTCATCAGCCGTGGCCGGGACATCCAGCGCGTCCGCGTCGTGGCTGTGTTGCCGCGCCATCCGCAGGTTGGGTCCCGGCCAGCCGCTCATCGGTCCGACGAGCACCAGCAGGCTGGGCATCAACAGCGTTCGGACGATGAAGGCGTCGATGAGGATTCCCACCGTCATTGCGAAAGCCAGCTCGCGGAACGGCGACAGCGGGATGGTCGCAAGCATTCCGAAGCTCACCGCCAAGGTCAGCCCCGCCGCGGTGATCGCCCGAGCCGACTCGGGCATCGCCGTGGTGATCGCCTCCCGCAGAGGCAGGACCCGGGCGTGCTCCCACACGTTGCCGACCCCGAAGATGTTGTAGTCCGACCCCAGTGAGACTAGGAGGACCGCCACGGCAAAGGGTACGTAGAACGTCAGACCCTCCTCGCCCTTCAGGTCCATGAAGACCCACACTGTGAGCCCGAGCGACGCCGTGAGAGCGAGGATGCTCGACATCAGCAGATACAGCGGGGCGACGAGGGCCCGCAGGAAGATCACGAGCAGGAGCAGGTTGACCACGATGCCGGCGATTGCGATCCTGACCAGGTCGGTCCCTGTGGAGCTGACCAAGCCGACCGCCAGAGCGGTGTCGCCGCCGATCCCGATCTGGGTCCAACCGAGGCCGCTGTCGGCGGCCAGCTGGGGCAGGCGCGAGCTCAACCGGTCGAAGTCGTCGATCGCGACGGCATCGAGGGGGTCGTGGTCGAGGACGACGAGCATCCGCGCCGCGCTGCCGTCCTTGGACAGCACCACGTTGTAGGCCCGCTGGGTGAAGTTCTGGGCGGGTCCGACAACCCCGGCGACCCCGGGCTCCTTCTCCACCTTCTTCTGCAGGTCGGACAGCTCGGCCAGGTGGTCCGTGACATGCGGCCCTTCGAACAGCACCGTGGTCGTGGAGGTGATGCCCGGGGCGAACGCCGCGGAGGCGGCCGCTGCTGACCTCGCGACGGGGTTGTCCTCCGGGAGCGAGCTGGTGAAGCCGACTCCGAGGTCCATGCGGGCGATCGGGATCGACACCACGGCCAGCAGAGCCAGACAGGCAGCGGCCACCGCCGCGGCCACCTTGCGCCGGGTCAGGTGCTCCATGAGGTGCAACGCGGCGATGCGGGATCGCAACGCTGCGACGACCCGGCTGCCGGCCCACCCACGCCCAGACAGAGCGAAGCCGGGCCAGAGCATCCTCCGGCCGAGGATCGCCATCAGGGCGGGCACCAGGGTCACCGACACGGCGAGTCCGGCCATCACAGCCAGAGCCATGGCCGGGCCGAAGCCACGGTAGAACGGTGACGTCGCGGCCAGCAGCGCCGCGGTGCCGGCGGCGACCGTGAGGCCCGCCGCTACGACGATCGGGGTGTATGCGGCGACCGCCCCGCGGACGGCCGTCTGCGGGTCGGGGTTGTCGTGCAGCCTGACCTGAAGGGCCGTCACATAGAAGATTGTGTAGTCCGTGACGACGCCGAGCAGGAGGGCGACGAGCAGCGGCTCGAGCTCGGCCGGAGTCGCGAGACCGAGGGCTCCGCCGAGCACGCTGGAGATGCGCGTGGTGGCGACGAACGCGATGCCGGCGGCACCGAGAGCGACGAGCGGGGCGACTACCGAGCGGAAGGTCAGACCGACGAGCAGCAGGATCGCCAGCACCGTCAGCTGCTCTAGTCGCGGCAGGCTCTCGCTGACGAGCTCCGCCTGGGCCGCGCGGGCAGGGACCGACCCGGTGATGCCGATGACGTGGTCGTCAGGATGGTCGAGGTATTTGTCGATGTACCGTTGGGCGGCCTTGCTCTGGTCCGAGAAGCTGCTCGTCGGGTTCATGAACAGGTACGTCAGGACGGCCGTGTTGGTCTCCCCGGTGGTCGCGCCCAGACGCGTTGCGTTAGTGATGGGAATGGCACCCAGCAAAGGCCACTCGAGGTCGGTGCGCTGGTCGAGCGAAAGGGCGTCCAGTACCGACTCGGCCTGTGTGTAGACCGACATCCCGTCGGGGTTGCGTTGGATGATCGCCGTGCGGCTGGACAGCGGGAAGCCGAACTTCTGCACCGAGTGCAGCTCGGCCTGGATGGCGGGGCTGTCGGCCGGGATGAGGCTGGCGAGCTCGTTGCCCCCGCTGGCGATGGGAGGCGCCACGAGCAGAGCCGCGAGCCCGAGAGCCCAGGCGCCGACGATCACCCACCGCCACCGGGCGGTCCAGAGCGCATACCTCTCCGACCAGCTCAGTGATGCCTGGTGTGTTGCACGCCAGACGCGCAAGTCATTGACGCGCTCGAGGAAGCGGTTCGTCACGCTCGTGCCGGCGGGAGCGCGAGGCCGAGGTGGGAGAGCTCGGCGGCAGCCAGCGACTCATGGCGTCCGGCGGCGAGGTCGGCGGCCGGGTCGGGGGTGACCTTCATCAGCTCAGCCATGGTGAGGCTGGAGACCGCGCGGTTGGCCAGGTGGGCCAGGACGACCGGGCTGGCGCCGTGCTCCTGCAGGACTCGCGACACCCCTCGGATCTCCCGGCCGCGCGCCAGCCTGCGCGGCAGGTAGAGCAGCAGCACCGGGCCGGCGGGAGACAGCCCGACGGCCAGGCCGACAAGGACGGCCAGCGCACGGATGCTCGACTCTGCTCGTTGACCGCCGGCGACGATGCCGGTCCCGGGGGTGGCGACCTCGTTGCCGAGCTCACCGGTACGTGACCCGATGAGAGGGATGCCGCTCAGGTCCTGCAGCGCCTTTCCAGCGGTGCCGAGGGCCTTGCCCGCCTGCACGGTGCTCGTGCTCAACCCGGTCAGCTGCCAGATCTGGTAGCCCGTCCAGGCCCCGATGACCAGCCAGAGCATCACCCAGAACGCCGTGACGCCGTCCCAGGCCCGCATCGTCGTCGCATCCGCATCCCACGCTTTGACCCGCATCCGTCATCCCTTCGTCAACCGACGGCCCTCATGGGTGACAAACGTACGTCGACTAGGCCCCCTGTGACCTCTGAGGTCGATATCGATGTGCTGGCCCCGCTACGGTCGAAGGACATCCCCGCAGGGAAGGGCCCTCATGTCCAGCAGCCAGCCGACACCGCCACCTTCGACACCACCTTCGACGACCACACCGCGCCCCGCCGCCTGGCTGATCCCGGCCGTGGCTCTTCTCGTAGGCGTCATCCTCGGCGGGGTGATCATCTGGGTGAGCACGAGCTCGAGCCGCTCGGGTTCAGGCATCAGCACGGCCATCCCTACTGTGACCGAAACCGTGACCCCGAGCAACGGCACGTCGTCTCCGGGCACCGCTGCGACCCTCAGCGTCCCGGCCCAGTGCCTGCAGGTCGCCGACGACTCCAAGGCCGTGGTGGACCTGGTCAACCAGTCGGTGACCGCGGTTCGCGACCTCGACGCCGCGAAGCTGAGCGACCTGGTCCGGCAGATCCAGGCCGCCCAGGAGACCCTGCAGACGAATGCCACGTCGTGTCAGCGGGCGACGGCCAGTCTGCCTCCCGCACTCACGTCGACCACATCGCCGACCTCGGCGTCGACAAGCACATCCTCCTGACCA
>JALYVC010000071.1 GCA_030853445.1 Actinomycetota bacterium
CGGGGGGGTCGCGACCGTCGTCACGGCCGGCGCCCGGGGTGCCGTCACCGGGAGCGGGATGCAGCGCAGGCTGCGGGCCGTGACCGACAGCTCCTGCACGAGCTCGAGCTCGCGCCAGCTGCTCACCACGACCCCGGTGGCCCGTTCGACGACACCCCGGTAGGCGGCCCTGCGTCGCTGCTCGAGCGGGGAGTCGCCGACCGGCAGGTCGTGCAGGGTCACCGACAGCGACAGCCCCCGGTCGAGCCAGGGCCCCGTGAGGGAGGCGAAGGCGGCCGTCGCCTCCTCGCACCGACGCCCGAAGAGCCGGTCGGTCCACGGCACGTGCAGGACCCGGGCGCAGCCGACCTCGTCGGCGGTGAGGGGTCGCGGCTCGGGCAGGCGCAGGACCCTGTCGCCGCAGGCCGTCGCCACGGCGTCGCCGTGGCGCACGACGCCGTGCTCGTCGGGGCCGACGACGACGTGCAGGATGGCGTCGGCGTCGGACGGCGGCTTCCCGGGGCTCACGTCACGACCTGGTGGCACATCACCTGTGCATACACCTCGGCGTGCGTGCGGCGGGCGTCCTCGAGGTCGCGCAGCCGCTGCGAGCGGTCGGCCGGCGCCGGGGCGGGCTGGCTCACCGCTCGGGCGACCGCGGCGATGAGCGAGCCGTCGTCCAGGCCGTGGTGCTCGTCGTGGGCGTAGGTGACGACGGTGTCCCACTGCCCGGCGTAGTGCCCGCACGAGGGCGCCACCACGGTCGTGCCCAGGTCGCGGGCCAGCTCGAGCCAGCCGGAGTGGGTGCCCCAGCGGTGGGGGATCACCGTCACGTGGCTGCGCCGCACGTAGCGCTCGAGGTCGAGGTCGTCATACCGCTCGTGGACCACGACCTCGGCTCCGGCGACCTCGTCCAGCCCCTCGAGCCGGAGGTCGGCAAGCACCTCCGGGTGCACGTCGACCCGCAGCCGACCCCCGCCCAGCGACGCACCGAGGGCGCAGTCGCGCACCAGGCGCAGTGGCTCGACCAGGTTGGTGCGCAACGACTTCAGGTGCAGGGTGACCAGCCCTGCCTCGGTGGCGACGTCGTCGGTGCGGCGAGGGTCGACCAGGGTGGGGTGGGCCACCACCCGGGCGACGCGACCGAATCGGGCCCTGACCTCGGTGGCCGCCCCGGGGGTGAGGGTGAGGACGACGGCGGCTCCCGCCACGAGCTCGCTCAGGACGGCGTCGTGCTGATGTCGGTGCGTGTGGTGCGGGTTGCGCAGGTCGTGGACCGTCAGCACGAACGGCACGCCGGTCCGTCGCAGCGCCACGAGCCAGGAGCGGGCCGACGCCGGGGTGAGGTGGTCGTAGCCGAAGTGCACGTGCACGACGTCGGCGTCGCGCACCCACCCCGCGAGGGCCGCCGGGTCGAGCACGGGGTCGGGTTCCCAGCCCACCGTGCGGTCAGCCCCGATGGGCGTCACGGCCGGCGGACGCACCGCGTCGACGTAGGGGTGCCGGGCCGGCACGCTGAGCAGGCCGACCGGGCCCGAGGCACCTGGCGCGCGCTGGGGGGGGAGCGTGGGGGAGACGGTCACCGGGGCTCCATACCCACCTCGCCCTCTCCGTCCCCCTCGTGCCGTGGGCACCCTCGCTGCGAGGAACCACCGCCTGCGCGCCCGGGAGGGGTGAGGTTGGTGGGCACCCCGACGGGGTATGCACCGTCGAGCCGTGGGGTGGTCGGCGTGGGGATGGTCGGACAGAGGTCGCGATGGCGACGTGAGCAGAGGTGGCAGGAAGCGTGTCGGGAGCGATCGGTCGCGGGTCCAGGTTGCGGATTGCTGTCATCGGACCATCGCGCTATCCCGTGAGGCAGCCCTTCCCGGGGGGCCTCGAGTCACTGGTCTGGCACCTGGTGCACGGTTTGCGGGCCCGAGGGCACCACGTGACGCTCTTCGCCGCCGAGGGGTCCGACGGAGGTGACGCCGAGCTCGCCTTCCCGGCCGCAGGCTGGCACCCCAGCACCACCGCGGCCGGTGACGTGTCGATGCCGGCGCCCGACTTCATGAGCGAGCACCACTCGCACCTGGCGCTGATGCTCGCGCTCGGCGGGCGTCTCGCCGACCGCTTCGACCTCGTCCACAACCACTCCCTGCACTACCTCCCGGTGGCGATGGCCCAGACGCTGCCGCAGCCCGTCGTCACGACGCTGCACACCCCACCCACCCCGTGGCTCGAGTCGGCGGTCGCCGCGGCCGGCCGTCGTCCGGGGTCCTTCAGTGCGGTGAGCGGGTTCCTGGCCCGCCAGTGGGCCGGTCTGCTCGGCCCGGTGCCGGTCGTCGCCAACGGTGTCGACTGCCGGGTCTGGCGCCCGGGACCCGGAGGTGACGACCTGGCCTGGTCGGGCCGGATCGTGCCCGAGAAGGCTCCCCACCTGGCCATCGAGGCCGCCCGAAGGGCCGGGCGACCGTTGGTGCTCGCCGGGCCGGTGCAGGACACCGACTACTTCGACACGTTCGTGCGGCCTGCCCTCGGCCGGGAGATCACGTATGCCGGGCACCTGACCTCCCCAGAGCTGTCCACCCTCGTCGGCTCGAGCGCTGCGGCCCTCGTCACGCCGATGTGGGACGAGCCCTTCGGGCTCGTGGTCGCGGAGGCCCTGGCCTGTGGCACCCCGGTGGTCGCCTTCCGGCGCGGTGGGGTGCCCGAGGTGCTGTCGTCGCCGCTCCTGGGTGAGCTCGTGGCCCCCGGCGACCCCTGGGCGATGGGCGACGCGGTCGACCGGGTGGTCGGTCTCGACCGTGAGCTCGTGCGCTCCAACGCCGAGGCCCGCCTGTCGCGCTCGGCGATGGTCACGGGCTACGAGCGGCTCTACCGCCGTCGGCTGTCAGGGTCCATCGCGCCGGAGTCCCTGCTCGCCTGACCAGGCCGGCCTCGGCGAAGGCGTCGAGCCAGCCGGCCATCGGGTAGAAGCCCCAACGGCCCTCGAAGCGGTTGCTGTTGCGCACGATGTCGGCCAGGTGGCGCACCGGTGGGCTCTCGACCGCGTGGTGCTGGTGGTAGGCGGCCCCGTCCGCCACCCACCACAGGGCGCCCCCCGCCTGCTGCAGGAGCATCGCGAAGTCGGTGTCCTCGCCGCCGTAGCCCGTGTAGCCCGGGTCGAAACCGCCCACCCGCTCCCACCCGGTGGTCGTCATCGCGAAGGAGAGCGACCAGAAGAGCAGCACGTCGTCGGCGCGTACGGGGCCGCCGGGGGCGACGGCCGGCCGCGCCGGGTGCGGTACCGAGGCTGCCAGGTCGACGCCCGTGTAACCGCCCGGGGGGCGGGGGGCGAGGTAGTGCACGGGCCCGGAGACCACCGCGGGTGCATCGGGTGCGTCGACCGTGGCGAGGGCGTCGCGGTAGGTGCGCACCAGGTCGGGTGCGGGCAGGCAGTCGACGTCGAGGACCACGAGCACGTCGGCCCCGGCCGACTGCGCCGCTGCTGTGGCCGCGTTGCGGGCGGCCGCCAGGGGCAGCCGCGTCGGGTCTGCGGGGACGTCGACGACGACGGTGTGCCCGGCCGCCGGGTCGGTGGCCCGCACGACCTCACGGATCTGCGGGTCGTCCATCGCCGCGACCACGTAGAGGTCGGGCCGCAGGTCGCTGCTGCCGAGGGCTCGCACCTGCGAGGCCAGGTGGTCGTGGCGCCCGCGAGCGATGGTGAGCACGGCCACGACCGGAGCGGCCGGACTCACGCGGACCACCTCGTCGCCAACGCGTCCAGGTGGTCGGCGAGACGCCGTGCGCCGCGGCCGTCGTTCCAGCGCGCCCACGCGGGTGGGCCGGCGCTCCTTCTCGACTCGAGCAGGCCCTCCCACTGCGAGGGGGCCGGCCAGTCGGGCACGACGTCGACGATCCCGAGGTCGGCGAGGGCCCTCGCGAGGTGCTGTTGCTCGCCGTGCGGTCGGGGCTGCGGCAGGACGAGCGCCGGTCGGCCCGCCGCGGCCACCTCGGCCAGGGCGTTCTGCCCCGCGTGGGTGACCACGACGTCGGCCGTCTGCAGCCGGGCCCACACCTCGGCCCCGCTCAGTCCTTCGCACGACGACCACCGCCACCGCGGCGTGGCCTGCTGGGCTGCGTCCAGCCGGGCCCCGACTGCCTCAGACCTGTCCGCGCCCCACAGCACGACGGCGTGGCGTGTCCCCGGGGGCGGCCGGGGAGGCAGGTGGTCGAAGCGGGAGAGGGCTCCGGCATACGTCGTCTTGGCGCGCCACTCTTCGCGGAAGCCGGCGACCGGCGCCTCTCCCGCCAGGGCCGGCCACGCCGCGACGAGGGCTGAGGCGGCGTCGTACCCCGCCCGGTGGGCGCGGTCGGTGCGGTCGCCGGCCATCAACGTGACCGCGGTCGGCACCCCGAGCAGGCGGGCGAGGAGCGTGACCTCGACCGAGACGTCGACGACGAGCAGCGCAGGCCGGTGCCGACCCACCCACTGGGCGATGACCCCCATGCGCTCGCGGTAGCCATCGTGCAAGGTGGGTGCCCAGTGGAGCAGACCGCCGGCCGTGTGGTCGTCGCCCCCGGGCCCGGCGTCGTCGGGGAGTGCCACCCAGCGGTCGGCGGGCCAGTGTTCCGGCCGGGGGGCCGTGCTGAGGATGGTGACGGGGGCGCGCATGGTGCCAGCCACCAGGCCGGCCCGGGTCACGTGACCGGCACCGCAGTGGTGGGCGTACCACCCGACCGGTCGTGGTGGCGGCGGTGTGGGGGTGGGCATGTCGCTGGCCTTCTTCGGGGGAGGTGGCGCCGGTGGAGTCTGTTGGTGAGGACCGGTGAGAGGCCGACGAGCCCCCCGGAGCGAGGCTCCCTGCTGAACCTCGACCCGAGGGGCCCACTCGGCTCGTACCCACACGCGGCGGTTCGCAACGGTGTCGCTGTGCCGTCCAGCCGAAGCTCCGGCTCTCGTCCCGGTGGCTGTGAGACCAGCCGACGGCACGAGGCCGCGACCGTCGGCCTCGTCGAGGAGCTGTTCCTCGGTGCAACCCTCTCCTTCTGGATCGCGTCGAGGTGGGCCTGACAGGACACGGGGAGCCGCTCGTCCTGCGCCGTCGCGTCGATCGACATCGTCCGCTCACCGAGCCCACCGATCGAGAGGGCCAGGGTGCGTGCGCCGACCAGACAGCGTAGCTAGACACCCAGTCGTCGCGTGCTTCCGTCGGCGCCGACGAGCAGGGCTGCATGCTGGGGCTGATGAGCGAACCACGGCGCGTCCCCACCGCAGGCGAGCAGGGCCGTGGCATCCACGTCGGCCCACATCAGCCCGGGACCGACGACGGTCGCCGACAGCAGCGTGGAGGCGGGTGAGCCCGTGCGGGGGTCGAGGACATGGAGCCCGCGGGCCGCCGTGCCCGAGGTCGCCACGGCCCCCAGCCGCATGGGCAGCTGGAGCAGCAGGCGGGCGTGGTCGCGTGGGTCCTCGACCCCGACGACCCAGTCGGGGGTGTCGGTGCGGGTGCAGGCCAGTGCGACGTCCCCACCGGCGACGACGAGGACGTCGTGGGGGTCCAGCGCCCGCAGGTCGTCCAGGAGCCGCTCGAAGGCCTCCTGCACCGCCCATCCCTTGACCAGACCGGTGGGGTCGAAGACCCGGCGACCGTCTCGGGGGAGCCATGCCGAGAAGGCACCGCCGGTGCGCTCCGACGCCTGCTCGCACAAGGTGGCCACCCGTCGCAGCCGGGGGCTGGCCTCCTCGACGCGGAGCAGGCCCCGCTGGATGCGGGTGACCGCGCTGCCCTCCCGGTAGGTGCTGAACTCGGCGTCGTCGGCCCGCAGTCGGGAGAGGGCGACCGAGGCGGCGTCGGCGACCGACCGATGGCGGGCCTGGGGTCCGCGCACGTGGATGCTGACCGGCAGGCCCATCACCTGCTCCACGAACGCCGCCTGGGGCAGCGAGGTCTCATCCGGGGTCGGGACAGGAGTGCTGGTGGGAGCGGCGGAGTGGGTCTCGGGGGCCGGGTTCGGCCTCGTGCTCACAGGTGAGCCTGGTCGAGAGCCGACTGCAACGAGTCGACGTAGCCGTCGCTCGTCACCGTCGCGCCCGACACCGCGTCGATCTTCGCGCTCTGGGCGGCGACCGCCTCCCCGGCGAGGACGGGCAGCGCGTAGGCGTTGATCTCCTGGTCGCGGTTGTTCCCCTGGGGGTAGACGACCGCCTCCGACGCGGTCATCCTGCCGTCGCTGACCGTGATCCTCACCTGCACGTCGCCCCAGCGCGTCGACACGGCGTCCCCCGTGAAGGTGCCGGAGGGCGAGGCGGTGCCCGAGCCCGCGGTGCTGGAACCGCTAGAGCCGCTGGAGCCGCTGGAGCCGCTCGGGCCGCTGCCCGCGGCCGGGAGCGAGGAGGCTGTCGCTCCGCCGGAGCTCGTGCTGGTGTGGTAGCTGAACAGCAGCACGAGACCGCTGATCGTGCTCATGGCGGCGATGACGATCCGTCGCATGTCATTCTCCTGAGAAGATGTGTCTGAAGACACATAGGTGGCAGGTGCCCGACGGGCCGGTCACCAGGTGAACCGCTCTTGGTGGATGGCTCGTTCGGGCACCCCTGCGCCCAGGGCCGCGTCGTGGGCCGCGTCCATCCACTCGCCGGAGCCGCAGAGGTAGACGTCGCGCAGGGCCACGTCGGGCACGAGGTCGCGCAGGGCCTCCACGTCGCTGAGGGACGCCGCGCTGCGGGGGAGCCATGACCGGCGGCCGTCGATGCGACGTCCGAGCACGTAGATCACCCGGGCTCCGCGCTCGGCTGCGAGGGCCTCGATCTCCTTCTTGAGCACCAGCGAGGCGGCGTTGCGGGCCCGATAGACGAGGGTCACGTCTCCCGGGTCCTGCGGCAGGGCCTCGAGCAGGCCCCGCAGCGGGGTGACCCCCATGCCCGAGGCCAGGAGCAGCACGCCGGGTCGGGTGCGCACCCCGGCGTGAAGGCGACCGTAGGGGCCCTCGATCGCGACCCGGGTGCCGACCCGCACCCGCCGCAGCGAGCTGCTGCCGTCACCGAGGTCCTTGACCGTGATCCGCAGGGTGTCACCGGCCGGTGCGGCCGACAACGAGTAGGGGTGCCCGCGGCTCCATCCGGCACCGTCGAGGAAGCGCCAGACGAAGAACTGCCCGGCCGAGACGGGGAGGCGGTGCAGGCGGCGGCCCTCCATGGTCACCGAGACGGCGTCGCGGCCCTCCCGGGTGACCGCGACCACCCGCAGGTCGTGGGTGAGGGTGCGGTGGACCGGCACGGCGACCCGCCATACCAGCACGGCCCCGGCGGCCGCGAGCCACAGCGACCACCAGTAGGTCGTCGCCGCCCGCGAGGTGAGGAACTCCTGCCCGGCCCACAGCTGGTGGGGCAGGGCCAGCCCGACCCCGAGGTAGGCGTAGAGGTGGAGCAGGTGCCAGGACTCGTAGCGCAGCCGCCTACGGGCCCGCCGGATGCTCGTCGTCGTCACGAGCACGAGCAGCAGGGAACCGGCCAGGGAGAGCAGCATGCCGGGGTAGGTCACCACGAGGGACCACGCCTCCGACAGCACGCCGACGCGGGCGGTCGCGGCATACCCGAGGGTGATGAGCGCGACGTGCACGAGCATGAGGTTGAACGACCAGAAGCCGACCAGGCGGTGGCGACGCGCCAGCTCGTCCTGGCCGTAGGACTGCTCGACCCACGGCAGGCGGGCCATGAGGAGCACCTGCAGGAGCAGGAGGTCCGAGGCGACCAGGCCGGTCACGCGCCCGAGGCTGGTGAGCCCGGCAGCGACCCCGGTGAGGTCGTGCAGCCCCCCGCCGTGGACCCAGAGGGCCACGACGACCAGCACGCTCAGCCAGGTGAGCGCGCCAGTCGCGTCGCGCCACCACGGGGGCACGACGTGCAGCCGGTGCCGCGCGGGCGGAGGGGTCGAGGCCGCGGGGACGGCCCAGGGGGTGTGAGGGTGGGGAGGCTCGGCGGTCGTGGTCACGCGGGCTCCTCGGGCGGCGGTCGATGGGGGGACGGAGCGCCTCAGCGCGCACTGCCCCGCCACTGTCCCGCGGGTGTCTAGGAAGTTCCTGTGGACCACTGATGATCGGTGTAGGAGCGCAGTCCTCGGCAGCGGACAGCCGGTGGCTAGGCTCGCGGCGTGCCCGTCGAGACCGCTCTGTCCGTCGTCGTCACCGGCGGTGCCGGCTTCGTCGGCACCGCGGTGGTCGACCGCCTGCTCGCCCAGGGTCGCGAGGTCGTCGTCGTCGACTCCCTGCGCGCCGACGTCCACCGCGACGGGGGTGCTGCGGCCCGAGCCAGGTTGTGCGAGCGGGGTGTCGATCTCGAGGAGATCGACGTGCGCGACAGGGTGCCGCTCACCGACGCCCTGCGGGGGGCGGGGGCGGTCGTCCACCTGGCGGCCAAGGTGGGCCTCGGCGTCGACCTCTCCGACATCGACGACTACGTCTCGAGCAACGACCTCGGCACCGCCGTGACCCTGCGGGCCGCCGCGGACGCCGGCGTTCCCGTCGTCGTCCAGGCCAGCTCGATGGTGGTCTACGGCGAGGGGCGCTACACCTGCCCCACCCACGGTGTCGTGCCGCCCGGGCCACGGGTCGTCGACGACCTGGAGGCGGGTCGTTTCGAGCCGCCGTGTCCCCGGTGCGGGCAGGCTCTCCTGCCCGGGCTGGTCGACGAGGACGCCCGGCTCGACCCGCGCAACACGTACGCCGCCACCAAGGTCGCGCAGGAGCACCTGGCCGCCGTCTGGGCGCGCGAGACCGGGGGGCGCGCGGTGTCCCTGCGGCTGCACAACGTCTACGGCCCGGGCATGCCGCGCGACACCCCGTATGCCGGGGTGGCCGCCATCTTCCTCTCCGCCCTCGCCCGGGGCGAGAGCCCGCGGGTCTTCGAGGACGGGGGACAGCGACGCGACTTCGTCCACGTCGGGGACGTCGCCGCCGCCTTCGGCACCGCGGTCGAGGCGGCGCAGGCGGCCTCGGCGGACGCCGACGCGGGGGGAGGGGTCGACTCCCCATACCGGCTGGGTCCCCACACCGCGCTGAACGTCGGCTCGGGCGTCGTCAGCACCGTCGGCGACATGAGCCGAGCACTGGCTCGCGCGGCCGGCGGGCAGGATCCCGTGGTGACCGGCGGCTACCGCCTCGGCGACGTGCGCCACATCACCGCCTCGAGCGAGCGGGCGGCCCGCGTGCTCGGGTGGCGAGCGGCCATCGCGCTGCAGGACGGCGTGGTCGACCTCGTGCGCGAGGCCGGCCTGCTGTAGGCGCCCGGATCGTCACGTGGGCACCGCCGCGGACGCTGCGGACCCGCTAGGTAGCCAAAGAATCACCTCAAGCAACCCCGGTTGAGGTGATTCTCTGGCTACCCAAGGCACGCAGGGAGGGGCTCAGGCGGGCGCGGTCTCGCCGGGAAGCACCAGGGCGAAGCGACAGCCGCCCGGCACGTTGGCGACCCCGATGGTGCCGTGGTGCGCCTCGGCGACTCCCTTGGCGATGGCGAGGCCGAGACCTGCGCCGGCGTCGGTCGTCGTACGCCCGGGGTCGGCACGCCAGCCGAGGTCGAAGACCCGTTGCAGGTCGGCTTCGGCGATGCCGCCGCACCCGTCAGTGACGCCGAGGGCGATGCGGCCGTCGGGGCGGCGCGCGGCATCGAGGAGCACCTCGCTGCCGGCGGCCGTATGACGCACCGCGTTGCCCACCAGGTTGGTGAGCGCGCGCGCCAGCTCGTCGGCGTTGCCGAGCACAGCGAGGCGGTCGTCGTCGGGGGTGTGCAGGCGCAGGGTCACGCCGCGGCCGGCCGCATGGGCCGAGAGCTCGCCGACGACGTCGTGGCTGAGCTCGACGAGGCTGACCATCGACCGGGTCGCGGTCTCGGGGGCCGGCCCGGCCCGCAGCCGCGAGACCTCGAAGAGGTCGGTCACCAGGCCGTTCATCCGCTCGACGGTGAGGCGCACCTGGCGCAGGGCGGCGGGATGGTCGTCGATGACGCCGTCCTCCAGGCCCTCTGCGAGCGCCCGCAGCCCGGCGAGGGGGGTACGCAGGTCGTGCGACATGAAGGCGACGAGCTCGCGGCGGCTGTCCTCGAGGGTCTCGGCCTGCCGCTGCGCGGAGCTCAGCCGCTCACGGGTCTGGTCGAGCTCGGCGGCCAGCGTGGCGATCTCGCCCGGCGCGCTGGACCGCTGCAGTGAGGGGCGCTGTGGCGATGGCCGCGGTGGTGTGGGCTGTGGCGCGGTCCCGGCCGGGGGCTGGTCGGGACCGGCGAGGTCGCGCAGAGCCGTGGTCAGCTCACGGGAACCGAGCGCGACCCGGCGGCCGAGCACGAAGGAGAGCAGGATCCCGATGAGCGTGGTGCAGACCAGGGCCACCGAGACGGCCGCCGAGTCGTGG
>JALYVC010000110.1 GCA_030853445.1 Actinomycetota bacterium
GGGGCCGACCGCTCCGGGACCGAGCGCTCCGGGACCGTCCTGGAGAGCGGCATCGACGACGACCCGACGCCCCTGGCGACCCGAGTCGTGGGGGACCAGGGGCAGGCCGCCCCGCCCACCCCGCCCACTCCGCCCGCCGACTCCTTCGCCGGCACGGCGCGACCCGGGCCACCCGTCGCGGGTGGTGGTCTCGCCGACCCCTCGGCCTACGGCCGCTGGCGGCTCGACGCCGACCCCGAGCTCGCGCAGTGGCGCGAGGAGCCCGGGCCGGGCGAGGCCCCCGTCCGCTCGACCTTCGGTGTCGACGACGACGACGACCGACCCAGCGGCTCACGCATCGCGGTGCGGGTGCTGGCCGGTCTCACCGCTGCAGTGGTCGTGGTGCTCGTCGGGCTGGCCGTGCTCGTCTTCGGGGTGCTGCGCCCATCCGGTGACCGGACCCCCGCCACGGCCGCCACCAGCTCGACCACGGCGCGGGTCAGCACCCCGCCGGCGGTCGCCAAGGCCACGAGCACGAGCCCCCAGGCGAAGTCCACCTCGACCACGGCGTCACCGACCACCACCGGCTACCCGAAGGTGGTGCTGCCCGGTCAACCCTGTGGCAGCAGCGGTGTGGGCCCGTGGGCGAAGGCAGCCGCCGGCTCCACCCAGACCAGCTGCCCCTTCGCGCTCGCGGTGCAGCGGGCCTTCCTGGGCAGCTCGCCCGCGCCCGACCAGCCACGCACCGTGTCCGCCACGAGCCCGGTCACCGGCAAGGCGTATCCGATGACCTGCACCGGGAACCAGCCGGTCACCTGTCGGGGCGGGAGCGGCGCGCTCGTCTACCTCTACGGCGGCCAGGCCGTCTTCGGCTGAGGCCGCAGCCCGCGAAGTCCTCTCGCTGGGCGCCGTGCGGCCGGGGCCGCGAGCGCTCCCCACCGCGGGGGTCCCCTACCGCCGGGGGTCTACTCAGACTCGGTGGGCCGACTGTGGTCTGAGTCAACGCCACTGGTCCCGACGTCGACCTGACCCAGCTCCAGGTTCTGACGCCTCGATGTATCGCGCGGATACATCGTGCGGTACGGTGACCTGACAAACCCCGAGTTTGTCACCTGCCGCGCCGCACCCGAAGACCGCACCCGAAGGAGGACGCCCGTGGCCCGCTCCACCCGTCGCGCCGACCTGCTCGACTTCGCCGTCCTCGGGCTGTTGCACGAGTCGCCGATGCACGGCTACGAGCTGCGCAAGCGGCTCAACACCGCGCTCGGTGCCTTCCGGGCGCTGTCCTACGGCTCGCTGTATCCCTGCCTGCGCGAGCTGCTCGCCACCGGCTGGGTCGCTGAGGCCTCTCAGACGCCGGGGCTGGCCGGGAGCCGGCGCGCCCGCATCGTCTACGAGCTGACGGTGGCCGGCAAGGAGCACTTCCGGGCGGTCGCCGACAGCGCCGGGCCGAGCGCCTGGGACGACGATGGGTTCGACGTGCACTTCGCCTTCTTCGCGAGCACGACCGCCGAGGTGCGGCTGCGGATCCTCGAGGGGCGACGGTCGCGGCTCGAGGAGCGCCTGGCCAACGTCCGCGAGGCGTCTGCCCGGGGCCGCGAGCGCGCCGATGCCTACACGGCCGCGCTCCAGCGGCACGGCGAGGAGTCGGCCGAGCGCGAGGTGCGCTGGCTCGATGAGCTGATCAGCTCCGAGCGCTGCACCCCTCCCCCCACCTGACCACCAGAACACCAGCCCCGCGGCACACGAGCCCCGCCGGGGACACCACACACAAGGAGTGACCCATGGGATCCATTCGCGTCGCCATCGTCGGCGTCGGCAACTGCGCCAGCTCGCTGGTCCAGGGAGTCGAGTACTACAAGGACGCCGACCCGAGCGCCGTCGTCCCCGGCCTCATGCACGTGAAGTTCGGTGACTACCACGTGCGCGACGTCGAGTTCGTCGCCGCGTTCGACGTCGACGCCAAGAAGGTCGGCTTCGACCTCTCCGAGGCCATCGTCGCCAGCGAGAACAACACCATCAAGATCGCCGACGTCCCCCCGACCGGTGTCACCGTGCAGCGCGGTGTCACCAACGACGGCCTCGGCAAGTACTATCGCGAGACCATCGAGGAGTCCGACGCCGAGCCGGTCGACATCGTCGCCGCCCTGACGGCCGCCAAGGTCGACGTGCTCGTCTCCTACCTGCCGGTGGGCTCCGAGGTCGCCGACAAGTACTACGCCCAGTGCGCCATCGACGCCGGCGTGGCCTTCGTCAACGCCCTGCCCGTCTTCATCGCCAGCGACCCCGTGTGGGCGGCGAAGTTCGAGGCGGCCGGCGTGCCGATCATCGGTGACGACATCAAGAGCCAGGTCGGCGCGACCATTACCCACCGCGTGATGGCCAAGCTCTTCGAGGACCGCGGCGTCACGCTCGACCGCACCTACCAGCTCAACGTCGGCGGCAACATGGACTTCAAGAACATGCTGGAGCGCGACCGCCTCGAGTCGAAGAAGCTCTCCAAGACGCAGGCCGTCACGAGCAACCTCACCGGCTCCCTCGCCGGCGTCAAGAGCGACCGCAACGTGCACATCGGCCCGAGCGACTACGTCGCCTGGCTCGACGACCGCAAGTGGGCCTACGTGCGCCTCGAGGGTCGCGCCTTCGGCGACGTGCCGCTCAACCTGGAGTACAAGCTCGAGGTCTGGGACTCCCCCAACTCGGCCGGCATCATCATCGACGCCATCCGCGCGGCCAAGATCGCCAAGGACCGCGGCATCGGCGGCGCCCTGATCTCCGCCTCGTCCTACCTGATGAAGTCCCCGCCCGTGCAGCGCGAGGACACCGAGGGCCGCACGAGGCTCGAGGCGTACATCGCGGGCACCGAGGAGCGCTGACCCCTCGGGTCCCGACCCGCACCATCCCGTATGCCGCGCACCCGCCGAGGGGGCGCGGCCTACGCGCGTCAGGGCTGGGTCCTGCAGCGGTGCCGGTGGGTGTGGCGGCTCAGGGCGGGTCGGCCATCCCGGGCGCGAGGACCGCCCCCACCCCCGGGGTGGCTCCGCGCACCGACGCCCGCAGCAGGGCGGTCGCCGCGTCACGGGCCGACTCCCCCGACCACGACATCCGCGCCGCGACCAGCCCGGCCACGAGCGGGGTCGAGAAGGACGTGCCGCTCCAGCTCGCCAGGCCGGTCTCGAAGGTGACGGTGTCACCCGGCTGGGGCCGCGGCGGGTCGGCCGGCCAGCCATAGGTGTAGTCGCCGTCGGGGTAGGCGTTGACGACGTCGGAGCCTCGCGCCCACACGTCGACCCACGACCCGAAGTTGGAGTAGTCGGCGCGCCCGCCGTCGGCGTCGAGCGCCCCCACCGACACCGACCACGGGAAGGTCGCCGGCCAGAAGGGTCCGCGGTCGCCGTTGTTGCCGGCCGCGCAGACCAGCACGGTGCCCTTGACGTGTCGCAGATGTGTCCTCCAGAAGACCTCCATCGACATCAGCGGGTGGCCGTGGCGCGTCGTCGCCCCCGCGGACATGCTGATGATGTCGGGCATCGACTCGAGCGAGCGCCGCAGTGCGGGGACGAGGTCAGACTCCAGGATGCCCCCGCCCACCCACAGGAACGCCTCGACGTCGATCTGCGCGGCCGGTGCCATCGAGCGCACCACGCCGGCGATGAAGGTGCCGTGCCCACGGTAGCGCCCGACGGCCGCCTGCTGCTCCTCGTCACCGGTGACGCCGGCGAGCCAGGGCGTGGCCGCGGCCAGCGTCGTGACCAGCCCGGTGTCGACCACCACCACGCGCACCCCCCTCCCCAGACCGGTGTCCTGGGTGGGCGACGGGTCGAGCGGGTCCTTCGCCGGCACCGGCTCCGTCGCCGGGCAGGCATACGACTTGGGGGTCAGGTGCACGACGTGGTCGGGCGTGGCGACCCCGGGGCCGAGGACGCGGTCGAGCTCGTCGACGGTCCTGAGCGTGTCGCGGTCGCCCGGCAGCTCGATCCGGGTCAGCCCGGCCGACCCCGAGGCCCGGTCGCGACCGCGCGTGGGCGTGCGGCGCTGGTCCTGCCCGATGTCCTTGGGCGGCTGGTCGCCGTCGAGCCCGAGCACCGAGCGCACTCGGCCCACGTCGCCGTCGCGGGCCAGCACGGCACCCTTGGCGTAGAGGAACTCGGCCGCGTCGGGGCTGCCGTCGTCGGGTCCGATGCCGATCGGCACCCCGACCTCGGCGAAGGCGTCGACCACCTCGCGCATCTGCACGAGGCGACGCCGTCGCGCGTCCTCACCGTCGGGATCCCAGCCGGGCTTGTCACCCGGGGGCACGTCTCGCCTGCCACCATGAGTGGACATCAACCAACCTCCTGCGCAAGTGGGGTGTGACATTCAGGCAGAGCAGGTCGAGCCCGCCGTGATACACCCGTCCCTGCCCCGGCACGAGCCCGACGACGACGAGGGCAGCGGCCCTGCCGTCACCGACCACGCCACCGACCACGCCGTCGACGTGGCCGTCGACGTGGCTGTCGACCTGGCCGAGACGATGCTGCCGCTCGCACTCTCGCAGCCCCGTCTGGCGCTGACAAGGGCCACCGCGATCCTCGCGGCCGAGCCGACGTCCTACGACGCCTCAGTGGCGCACCAGGCCGCCGGTATCGTCCACCGCGAGGCCGGCGACGTCGACGCCGCGCTCAGGCACCTGACGAACGCCCGCCGGGCCGCCCGACGGTGTGGGCCCACAGTGGCCGGGCCCCGCGAGGGAGACGTGCTGGCGACGTACGCCGTGGCCCTGCAGTACGCCGGGCGCACCGTCGCCGCCCTGCGGGCCTTTGCCGACGCCGAGCCCCTGACCCCGGCGTTGCGCCTGCCCCGCCTGCACCTGCGCCGGGCCCACGTCGAGCACCGGGTGGGCCGCTACGCCGAAGCCCTGGCCCACCTCGACCTCGCGCTGCCGGCAGCCGCGCCAGCGGCGACCTGCTCTGGGAGGCGCGCGCCCTCAACAACCGGGCTGACGTGCACCTCGCCCTGGGGGCCTTCGTCGAGGC
>JALYVC010000113.1 GCA_030853445.1 Actinomycetota bacterium
CACCGCGGTGCCGGCCGACGGCGTCGATCTCGTCGACGAAGACGATGGCCGGGGCGTTGGCCTTGGCCTGCTCGAAGAGGTCGCGCACCCGCGAGGCGCCGACACCGACGAACATCTCGACGAAGTCCGAGCCGGAGATCGAGTAGAAGGGCACGCCTGCCTCGCCGGCGACGGCGCGCGCGAGCAGCGTCTTGCCGGTGCCCGGCTGGCCGTAGAGCAGCACGCCCTTGGGGATCTTGGCGCCCACCGCGAGGAACTTCGCCGGCTCCTGGAGGAACTCCTTGATCTCGTGCAGCTCCTCGACCGCCTCGTCACAGCCCGCGACGTCGGCGAAGGTCACCTTGGGGGTGTCCTTGCTGGCCAGCTTGGCGCGCGACTTGCCGAACTGCATGACCCGGTTGCCGCCGCCCTGCATCTGACCCATGAGGAACCAGAAGAGACCCAGGATGACGATGATCGGCAGGATGCTGAAGAGCAGGGAACCGAACCAGCTCGGCTCGTCGATCTGGTCGGTGAAGCCACTCTTGAGGGTGGCCTTGTTGAGGGCGTCCACCACCTCGGTGCCGCGGGCGTCGACGTAGTACGCGTAGACCTTCGTCGCGTCCTTGACGTCGGCGTCGGAGTAGGGCGACGTCAGGGTCAGCTCCACCCGCTGGTTGTTCAGCAGCGTCGCGGAGTCGACCTTGCCCTCGCTGATGAGCGTCAGGGCCTTGGACGTGTCGATGCGCTGGTAGCCGTCGCCGCCCGAGAGGTTCAGGGCGACGACCGTGGCGATGACGAGGACGAGGATCCACACGAAGGGTGTGCGGACGATGCGCTTGAAGTCCATGTAGTCCGGGGTCTGGCCCCGACCTTCCGCTCGATGCTGCTGGGAGTCACATTCTCGCAGGTGAACGACGCACGGTCACCTCGTGTTCCGCCGCGGGCCGCACAGCCCCCCTCAGGCGTAGACCGACGGCGCCAGGGTGCCGACGCAGCGCAGGTTGCGGTAGCGCTCGTCGTAGTCGAGCCCGTAGCCCACGACGAACTCGTTGGGCAGGTCGAAACCGACGTACTTCACGTCGATAACGACCTTGGCGACCTCGGGCTTGCGCAGCAACGTGCAGATCTCGACCGACGCCGGGCGCCGGGACTCGAGGTTGGAGCGGATCCAGCTGAGCGTCAGTCCCGAGTCGATGATGTCTTCCACGATGAGCACGTGCCGGCCGGAGATGTCGCCGTCGAGGTCCTTGAGGATGCGCACGACGCCCGAGCTCTTGGTGCCCGAGCCGTAGGACGACACCGCCATCCAGTCCATCGGCACGGTGCCGGGCAGCGCCCGCATGAGGTCGGCCATGACCATCACGGCTCCCTTGAGCACCCCCACGAGCAAGAGGTCCTTGCCCTCGTAGTCGTGCCAGATCTCGACGGCGAGCTCGTCGAGCCGGGCCAGGATCTGCTCCTGGGTGAGGAGCACCTCCTTGAGGTCGGCTCCCATGTCGGCGGCGTCCACGGCGACTCCTCGTCGTCAGCAGGATCAAGCAGGTGGGGTGAGGCGCTCTCATTCAACCCGACCGCGCGTCGGGCCCTCCCCTCGGGGCGGGCCCGCGGGGGCGGGTGGGGCGGTGAGGGCGGTCAGGGCGTTCAGGGCGGTCATGGCGCGGAGGCCTCGGGAGCGGCGACTGTCACGAGGTCACCCGACCGGGAGGCGCGCACGCGCCCCGGCAGCTGCAACGGCCCCTGGCCGTGCCAGCAGGTGAGCAGCGCGTCGAGCGACTCGACGTGGGCCGACGAGAGCTGCCCGGCACCCGAGCCTGCCTCGACCGCCAGGATCCGCCACAGGCGCGTACGGAGGGCGCGTGGCACGGCGAGCATCGTGGACACCGACCAGGGCGTCGGCCCGATGGCGTCGCGCAGCGTGCGCGCCTCCTCCTCGAGGTGGTCGGCGTCCTCGCGGATCATCTCGGCGCTGCGGGCGAGCGCGGCGCGCACCCCCGGCCCGAGCTCGCGCTCGAGCTCGCGCAGCAAGGCGCGAGCGCGCACCCGGGTGAAGCTGGTGTCCTCGTTGTGCGGGTCCAGCCAGGGCACGATGCCGTAGGCCGCGCACGCCGCCTCGGTCTCGTCCCGGGTCACCCCGATGAAGGGGCGCACGAACCGGCCCCGACGACGCGGCATACCGGAGAGGGAGCGTGAGCCCGAGCCGCGGGCCAGGCCGAGCAGCACCTGCTCGGCCTGGTCGTCGCGGGTGTGCCCGAGCAGGATCGCGACCGCCCCGTGGCGCTCCGCAGCCTCGTCCAGGGCCGCCAGCCGGGCGATGCGGGCGGCCTCCTCGGGCCCCCCCGCACCGGGCGCGACGTGGATGCGCAGGACCTCGACCTGCGTCAGGCCCAGGGCGCGGCAGTGCTCTGCCGCCGTCGCCGCGACTGCGGCCGAGCCGGCCTGCAGCCCGTGGTCGACCACGACCCCCACGGCCTTGAGGCCGGCGCGCTCGACCTCGAAGGCGACGGCTGCCGCGAGCGCGAGCGAGTCGGGACCACCGCTGCACCCCACGAGCACCGTGCTGCCCTCGGGCAGCAGCGCCAGCTCGGAGCGCACGGCGACGCGGGTCGAGGCGACCGCGGGCGCCGGCCCACTCACGAACCCACCGCCGGCACCGCCGGCACCTTAGGCGCAGCAGAGTCGTCCCCGCGGCCGTGCACCCGCTCGACCCACTGGCGGGGGGTCGCGATCTCGTCGGCGGTGGGCAGGGTGTCGGGTGAGCCCCAGACCGCGTTGAAGCCCTCGAGGCCGACGTCCTGCACGACCCCGCGCACGAAGACGGCACCGTCGCGGTACTGCCGCATCTTGGCCTCCATGCCGAGCAGGCGGCGCATCACCTTGTCAAGACCGGACACACCGTTGCGGCGCCCCTGGAAGCGCGCACGGATCTGGGCGACGGTGGGGATGACCTCGGGGCCGACCTCGTCCATCATCACGTCGGCGTGGCCCTCGAGCAGCGACATGACGGCGGTGATGCGCGAGACCTCGGTGCGCTGCTGCGGGGTGAGGAAGAGGTCGGCCACGCCGCGGCTGCCCGTGCGGAAGGCCTCGGGCAGGCGGCGTGACAGCTCCTGCAGGCGGGCCGCCAGCTCGGCAGGCGTCGGCGCGAGGTCGGTGGTCAGGGCGCGGGAGCTGTCGATGAGGTGCTGACGCAGCCAGGGCACCGCGGTGAACTGCACGCGATGGGTCTCCTCGTGCATCGCGACCCACAGCCGGAAGTCGTGGGGGTCGACCTCGAGGTCGCGCTCGACCTGCACCAGGTTGGGGGCGACCAGCATCAGCCGTGGCGTGCCCTCGGGCGCGAGGTCGTACTGACCCAGGACCTTGCTCGACATGAAGGCCATGAGGGCCCCCGCCTCACCACCGGTGACCTTCCCACCGACGGCGGCGACGGCGTTCGGGGCGGAGGAGGGGCCCCTGCGCGACCCGCTCTCGGTGGTGAGCTTGGCGATGACGGCGGCCATGAGCGAGCGCATCGACTCGATGTTGGCGTCGATCCACCCGGGGCGGTCGACGACGACGGCGGCGGGGGCGTCGCCGGGGCTGACGAGCAGCGAGGTCGCCGCGATGGGTGCTCGGGCCGCGAGGGCCACCTCCCGCAGGGAGGCGACCACCTCGGCCGCCTCGTCGCGGCTCACCCGGGGACCGGGGCTGGCCAGGCGCCGCCCGGTCGACTTGGCGAACTCCCAGTCGACGTAGGCGCCCGCTGCCTCGGCTGCCTCGGCTGCCTCGGCTGCCTCGGCTGCGGATGGTGTGCCGTCCGGTCCACCGGTGCCAGCCGTGTCATGTCGCCCACTCATGGCCGTCACCCCTCTCATCCGGACCGGACGCGATCGTTCACGCCCGAATTATACCTTTCCGCGACGCGGAGGCGGGCCGACCCTGCCACACCCCGCCGTCATCGGCACCCGCACCGGGCGAGCACCGTCGCAAACCCGTCCAACGCGGCCCGCGCCCCCGACGTTCCCGACGCGGAGGGCACGTCGTTGGCCACGAGCACGAAGACGAGCACGCGCCCGTCGGCGGTCGTCACCGTGCCGGCCAGCCCGCTCACTCCGGTGAGCGTGCCCGTCTTGGCCCGCACCACCCCCCGCGCGGCCACGCCCGCCCCGTCGCCGAAGCGCCCCGTC
>JALYVC010000123.1 GCA_030853445.1 Actinomycetota bacterium
GACGACCTCGGACGGGTGGTCGATGTGCTTCCAGGACAGCTCGGAGACGTGGACGAGACCGTCGACCCCACCGAGGTCGACGAACGCGCCGAAGTTGACGATGCTGCTGACGACGCCGGTGCGGACCTGCCCCTTCTGGAGCTCCTTGAGGAAGGTCGTGCGGACCTCGGACTGGGTCTGCTCGAGCCAGGCACGGCGGGACAGGACGACGTTGTTGCGGTTCTTGTCGAGCTCGATGATCTTGGCCTCGATCTCCTTGCCGACGTACGGCTGGAGGTCGCGGACGCGGCGCATCTCCACGAGCGATGCCGGGAGGAAGCCGCGCAGGCCGATGTCGAGGATGAGGCCGCCCTTGACGACCTCGATGACGGTGCCGGTGACGACGCCGTCCTCCTCCTTGATCTTCTCGATCGTGCCCCAGGCGCGCTCGTACTGAGCCCGCTTCTTGGACAGGATGAGACGACCCTCCTTGTCCTCCTTCTGGAGGACCAGGGCTTCGATCTCGTCCCCGACCTTGACGACCTCGGACGGGTCGACGTCGTGCTTGATCGACAGCTCGCGCGAGGGGATGACGCCCTCGGTCTTGTAGCCGATGTCGAGCAGGACCTCGTCCCGGTCGACCTTGACGATGACACCTTCGACGATGTCTCCGTCGTTGAAATCCTTGATCGTCGCGTCGATTGCAGCGAGCAGGTCTTCCTCAGAGCCGATGTCGTTGATGGCGACCTGAGGGGCGGTCTTCTCGACCGTAGTGGCAGTCATGTAGGAGGAACTCCGTTGGTGGACAGGTGGAGGGATAAGGGACATAATGCACGGGCGCCCACGTGGGCGACACTCAAGACTACCGGCGCCGCACGACGTGGGTCAAAACGTCAGACTGTACCGCGTGACCAGCCCTGTCCCGCCGCCCCAGCCCTCCCCCTACGAGCGCCCTCCGGCCGTGGCTCGACGTGCCGCCGACGACGCCGAGACGGTCCCCGCCAACCAGACGTGGTGGGACACCGAGGCCGATGACTACTACCTCGAGCACGGGGGGTTCCTCGGCGACGACGACTTCGTCTGGGGCCCGGAAGGGCTGAGGGAGGCCGACGCCCGTCTGCTCGGTGACGTGCGGGGGGCACGGGTGCTCGAGATCGGCGCCGGGGCGGCCCAGTGCTCGCGTTGGCTCGCGAGCCAGGGGGCGCTGGTGGTGGCGAGCGACCTCTCTCGGGGCATGCTGCGCCAGGCCCAGACCATCGACCGACGGGGCGAGACGGCGTCGACCCCGCAGTCGCGGCCCGTCCCGCTCCTGCAGTGCAACGGCCTGGCGCTGCCCGTCGCCGACGCGAGCCTCGACGTCGTGTTCACGTCGTACGGCGTGATCCCCTTCGTGGCGGACTCGGCCGCCGTCATGCGTGAGGCGGCGCGGGTGCTGCGCCCCGGGGGGCGCTTCGTCTTCTCGACCACCCACCCCGTGCGCTGGACCCTGCCCGACGACCCGGGCGAGGCCGGGCTGACGGTGAGCCACTCCTACTTCGACCGCACCCCGTACGTCGAGCAGGACGCCACGGGGCGGGCGACCTACGTGGAGCACCACCGCACCCTGGGTGACCGGGTGCGCGAGCTCGTGGGCGCCGGCCTCGAGCTGGTCGACCTCGTCGAGCCGCCGTGGCCGCCAGGGAACCAGCAGGTCTGGGGGGGCTGGTCCCCGCTACGCGGAGGGCTCGTCCCCGGCACCGCCGTCTTCGTGACCCGGCGACCCTCGTGACGGCCAGCCTGAACGCCTCACCGGCGCGGCCGGGGACCGTCGTCGGCCGAGGACTCCTGCGCCGAGGACGTCCCGGTCCTCTTCGCTCGTACCGCGGACGGCTTTGCGGAACTTCTTCTTTTGGCCCACGATCTCGGCAAAACCGTCGTCAACAATCGCCGCCTTGTGTAACGTCGTCTTTTGCTACCGGAAGCGCAGTTGGCTGACCCGGGCGCGCCGACGCGGGGAGGCGGAGGTGGCCCGGCGAAGCCGCTGGAGGCCGGGTGGGTCCGCCCACCCGGCCTCTTCCGTGGTGGCCCCGCTTCCGTCCTGGCTCCTTGTCATGATGGCGGTCAGTGCGCCGCGGCGTGCCACGAGCGGCCGACGCCGACGCTGACGTCGAGGGGTACGTCCAGCGACACGGCGTGGCCCATCTCGTGACGCACCAGCCGCTCGACGTCGTCGCGCTCCCCCGGAGCGATCTCGAGGACGAGCTCGTCGTGCACCTGCAGGAGCATCCGGGAGGTCGCTCCGGAGTCGAGGAGACCGCGGTGGACCCCCAGCATCGCCACCTTCATGATGTCGGCCGCCGACCCCTGGATCGGTGCGTTGAGAGCCATCCTCTCGGCCATCTCGCGGCGCTGCCGGTTGTCGGAGTTGAGGTCGGGCAGGTAGCGGCGCCGGCCCAGCATCGTCGCCGTGTATCCCGTCGTCCGGGCTTGCACCACCAGCTCGCGCAGGTAGTCGCGCACCCCACCGAACCGCTCGAAGTACTCGTCCATCAGCTCCTTGGCCTCACCGGTGCCGATCGTGAGCTGCTTGGACAGCCCGAAGGCCGACAGCCCGTAGGCCAGGCCGTAGGACATCGCCTTGACCTTCGAGCGCTGCGCCGAGGTGACGTCGTCGATCCCGACCCCGAACACGCGCGCGCCGACGTAGCTGTGCAGGTCCTCGCCGGTGCGGAAGGCCTCGATGAGACCGGCGTCGCCGGAGAGGTGGGCCATGACCCGCATCTCGATCTGGCTGTAGTCGACCGACATCAGCGACTCGAACCCGTCACCCACGACGAACATCTCACGGATGCGGCGTCCCTCCTCGGTGCGGATCGGGACGTTCTGGAGGTTGGGGTCCGTCGAGCTCAGCCGGCCCGTGGCGGCGATGGTCTGCAGGTAGGTCGTGTGGACCCGCTGGTCCTCGGCCACCGACTTCAGCAGGCCCTCGACGGTGACCTTGAGCCGGCTCGCGTCGCGGAAGGCCAGCACGCCCATGAGGAAGGGGTGGTCGACCTTGCGCCCGAGATCGTTCAGCGCGTCGGCGTCGGTGGTGTAGCCCGTCTTGGTGCGCTTGGTCCTGGGCAGACCGAGACGCTCGAAGAGCACCTCCTGCAGCTGCTTGGGTGAGCCCAGGTTGACGCTCGTGTCGCCGATGGCGTCCCAGGCCGCCTGCTGCGCGCGCGCGACCTGGTCACCGAAGTCGGCGTCGAGGGCGTCGAGGGCGTCTACGTCGACGGCGATACCGGCCCGCTCCATCTCGGCCAGGACATCGACCAGCGGCAGCTCGACGTCTCGCAGCAGTCCGTCCGCGGCCCGGGTCACGAGCTCGGCGTCGAGTGCGTCGGCCAGCTCGAGCACAGCCCGGGCGACCACCATCGCGTCCTGCGCCTCACCGTCCTCGGCACCGTCCTCGGCACCGAAGTCGAGCATCCCCTGACCGTGGTCGTCCGTGTCGTTGCTCAGCTCGCGCTTGAGCATCCTCAGGGCGAGGTCGGCAAGGTCGTAGGACCGCTGGTCGGGCTTGACGAGGTAGGCCGCCAGGGCCGTGTCGCTCGTGAGGCCGGCGAGCGACCAGCCGCGGGCGGCGATGGCCTGCAGTGGACCCTTGGCGTCGTGCAGCGCCTTGGGACGGCCGGGGTCGGCCAGCCACGCGGCGACCGCCTGCTCGGCGGGCTCGTCCAGGGTCGGGACGTCGAGGTAGGCCGCGTGCCCGTCGACCGTCGCGAGGGCGAGGCCCCGCACGTCTCCGGTCCCCCGCGCCCAGCGGCCGACGACGTTGACCCCCACCCGGTCGCCGTCCCTGCTGTGCTCGTGGAGCCACGCGGGCACCTCGTCGGAGGCGAGCACCGCGCCGAACACGTCGAAACCCGACTCCGCCTCGGGCGTGGCGGACTCCAAGGTGGCGAACAGTCGCTCACGCAGCACCCGGAACTCGAGGCCGTCGAAGACCTGGTGGACCTGCTCACGGTCCCAGGTCTGGCGCTCGAGCTCGTCGACCTCGACCCCCAGCGACACGTCGCGCACGAGCTGGTTGAGCCGGCGGTTGCGCAGGACGTCGTCGAGGTGGTCGCGCAGCGACTGCCCGGCCTTGCCCTTGATCTCGTCGACGTGCGCGACGATCCCGCTCAGGCCGTCGTACTGCTGGATCCACTTCGCTGCGGTCTTCGGACCGACACCGGGCACGCCCGGCAGGTTGTCGGAGGTCTCGCCCACGAGGGCGGCCAGGTCGGAGTAGAGCCACGGGGGCACGCCGTACTTCTCGGTCACGGCCGCCGGGGTCATCCGCCACATCTCCGAGACCCCGCGCACGGGATAGAGCAGGGTGACCCGGTCGGTGACCAGCTGGAAGGCATCGCGGTCACCGGAGCAGATGAGCACCTCCATGCCCTGCGCCTCGGCCTGCGTGGTCAGCGTGGCGATGATGTCGTCGGCCTCGTAGCCCGGCGCCTCGACGTACCTGATCTTCAGCGCGTCGAGCACCTCGTGCATGAGCGGGATCTGCCCCGAGAACTCCGACGGCGTGGCTGCTCGACCCGCCTTGTACTCGGCGTACTCCTCGAGCCGGAAGGTCTGGCGGGACAGGTCGAAGGCGACCGCGAGATGGGTCGGCTCCTCGTCGCGCAGCATGTTGATGAGCATCGAGGTGAAGCCGAAGACCGCGTTGGTCGTCTGGCCCGTCTGGGTCGAGAAGTTCTCGGCGGGAAGCGCGTAGAACGCCCGGTAGGCGAGGGAGTGTCCGTCGAGCAGGAGGAGTCGAGCCACGCCCGGAAGCCTAGGCCACCGCGCCGACAGCACGGGCCCCGTGGGTGGGCGAGCGGCCCGGCTGGTGGGCCGGCTGCGCTCAGAGGCCCCGGAGACCGGACGCAGCGCCCTCGAGGGTCCGGACCCGTGCGGAGCGTCTGCGGCGCAGTACCTGCTCCAGGGTGCCCAGTGACGCCTGCTGCTCGCTGGCCCTCGCGAGGCGCCGGTGCAGGGCCCTCGGGGTCGTCACGCGGCGCACGACGGTCGGGGTGAAACCGAGCCGGGCGAAGAACCGGTTGGCCTCGCGGAGGCCGGCTGGCACGTGCCCGACGATCTGCTCGGCCCCGACCCGGTCGGCGTGGGCCGCCACGGCCGACAGCAGGTGCCGGGCCACCCCGTGCCTGCGCCAGGTGCTGCTCACGTAGAGCTGGTCGACGGCCACGCAGGGTGCGTCGACGAAGACCCCCGTGGTCGTGTCGCTGAGAACAAGGTAACCCACCGGACCCGAGTCGGCGAGGGCGAGGAGGGCGACGACACCCGGGCGCGCGAGGCTCGCGACGACCGTGCCGTCGGCGACCATCCGGGCCGTGGCCTCGGGGTTCGCGCCGCTCTCCACCCGCTGGTCCACCCAGAGGTCGACGAGGTCCTGGTGCTGCCCGGCGGTCACCCGACGGACGAGGATCTGGGGTCGAGCCAAGGGGAGCCTCCTGGGCAGAAGAGGGACCGAACACCGGCATGGACTGCGCGGTGAACGTCGTCGTCCCGGGCGCGCCGGAACCACGTGGTGCCGTCCCCCGACGGCCGGGCCCGCGTGTCGCTCGGGCTTCCCCGACTCTAGGACCACCGCGGACGTCGCCGATAGGGGAACGGCGAAATTGGTGGTGGACGACTGCAGTCGCTACTTCCTGGGCAGCCCGGCGACGACGGCCTCGGCCACCTCGCGCATCCCGAGCCGGCGGTCCATCGCCGTCTTCTGGATCCAGCGGAAGGCGTCGGCCTCGGAGAGCTTGAGCTGCGCCATGAGCACGCCCTTGGCCCGGTCGACCGCCTTGCGGGTCTCGAGCCGCTCGCCCAGGTCGGCGATCTCGCTCTCGAGAGCCCTCATCTGCGTCCAGCGCGACCGGGCGATGTCGATGGCCGGCGCGAGGTCGGCCTGGGTGAAGGGCTTGACGATGTAGGCCATGACCCCGGCGTCACGGGCTCGCTCGACGAGCTCCTTCTGGCTGAAGGCGGTCAGCATGACGACCGGGGCGATCTGTTCCTTGCCGATGATCTCGGCCGCGCTGATGCCGTCGAGGACGGGCATCTTGACGTCCATGATCACCAGGTCGGGCTGGTGCTCGCGGGTCAGCTCGACCGCCTGCTCCCCGTCGCTCGCCTGCCCCACGACGTCGTAGCCACCCTCGCCGAGCATCTCGGCGAGGTCGAGACGGATCAGCGCCTCGTCCTCGGCCACGACGATGCGCAGACGCCCGCCCTCAGGGGCCTCGTCGGGTGTTGCCACCGTGTCGGGTCCCTGCTCGGCCGCACCGGCGCTCGTCGTCATGGGCGTGAGTTTATCGGGGTCACCGCTGGCGTGAGTGCCCCGGGTGGGATTCGAACCCACACTGGACGGTGTTTGAGACCGCTTCCTCTGCCGGTTGGGATACCGGGGCGCCGTCGAAGGCTACCGAGCGGGCGCCGGCGCCCCCCACCCACCCCGGGCTCATGACGTGCGCGAGAAGTCCTCGTAGGCCGGGGCCACGCGGTTCCTGGCGTCGCCGATCCGGTGCACCCGCAGCGCGTTGGTCGATCCGGGGATGCCGGGCGGTGAGCCGGCGACGATGATCACCAGGTCGCCCTCCTGCGCCCGCCCCGACGCGAGCAGGGAGTTGTCGACCTCGAGCGCCATCTGGTCGGTGTGCCGAGCCATCGGCACGAGGAACGTCTCGATCCCCCAGACCAGCGCCAGCTTGGAGCGGGTGTCCTGCAGCGGGGTGAAGGCGAGCATGGGGATCTTCGGGCGCAGGCGGGCCAGCCGCAGCGCGGAGTCACCCGACTGGGTGAAGGTGACGAGGAAGGTCACGCCGAGCAGCTCACCGATCTCGACGGCGGCCCAGGTCACCGCGCCGCCCTTGGTGTGCGGACGGGTGCCGAGGGGCAGGATGCGCTCGAGACCGTGGTCCTCAGTGCTCTGGATGATGCGCGCCATCGTGCTGACGGCCTGGATCGGCCACGCGCCGACGCTCGTCTCCCCCGACAGCATGATCGCGTCGGCACCGTCGAGCACCGCGTTGGCGCAGTCGCTGGCCTCGGCGCGGGTCGGGCGCGAGTTCTCGATCATCGACTCCAGCACCTGCGTCGCGACGATGACGGGCTTGGCGTTCTGGCGGGCGATCTCGATCGCCCGCTTCTGCACGATCGGCACGTCCTCGAGGGGCAGCTCGACGCCGAGGTCTCCGCGCGCCACCATGACGCCGTCGAAGACCTCGATGATCTCGCGCAGGTTATCGACCGCCTGCGGCTTCTCGACCTTGGCGATGACGGGCAGCCGGATGCCCACCTCGTCCATGATCGAGTGCACCTCCTGGATGTCGTCGGCGGAGCGCACGAAGGACAGCGCGATCATGTCGGCCCGCAGCTCCAGCGCCCAGCGCAGGTCGGCGCGGTCCTTGTCGGACATGGCGGGGACGCTGACCGCCACACCGGGCAGGTTGATGCCCTTGTTGTTGGAGATGACCCCACCCTCGACCGTCTCGGTGACGATGTCGGTGTCGGTCACCTCGACCGCCCGCAGGGTCACCTTGCCGTCGTCGATGAGCAGCAGGTCACCAGGGGTGACGTCACCCGTCATGCCCTTGTAGGTCGTGCTCACCCGGTGCTGGTCACCCGGCACGTCGAGGACGGTGATGGTGAAGACGTCGCCGGGGGCCAGCGAGATGGGTCCCTCGGCGAAGCGGCCGGTGCGGATCTTGGGACCCTGCAGGTCGACCAGCACCCCCACCGCCCGACCGGTCGCGTCACTCGCCGCTCGCACCGCACGGTAGATCTCCTCGTGGACGGCGTACTCACCGTGCGACAGGTTGAGGCGAGCGATGTCCATGCCGGCCTCGACCAGCTTGAGGACCTGCTGCGGGGAGGAGGTGGCGGGGCCGAGGGTGCAGACGATCTTGGCGCGACGCATGGTCGCAGCCTAGGGGCCCGGGTGACGCAGGTCTCATCCGGGGCCATCCGGGCGAGACCCGTGCCGGCCTCACACGTTGAGTGGCCGGTCCGTCGGCTCGATGGGGCGGGGCAGGGCGCTGGCGCCCATCAGCCACTCGTCGACGCCGTGGGCGCAGGCCCGGCCCTCGGCGATCGCCCAGACGATCAGCGACTGTCCCCGGCCGGCGTCGCCGGCCACGAAGACCCCCGGCACCGACGTCATGTACGTCGCGTCCCGCCGCACGTTGGACCGTTGGTCCAGCTCGACCCCGAGCTGCTCGACCACGCCGACCTTCTCGGGACCGAGGAACCCCATGGCGAGCAGGACCAGCTGCGCCGGGAGCTCCCTCGCGCTGCCCTCGACCGGCACGAACCTGCCGTCCTCGAGCACGACCTCCGACAGGCGCAGGGCCCGCACGTGGCCGTGCTCGTCGCCGAGGGCCTCCTCGGTGTTGACGGCGTAGACCCGCTCGCCGTTCTCCTCGTGCGCACTGGCGACGCGGTAGGTCATCGGGTAGGTCGGCCACGGCTGCGAGCCGGGACGCTCCTCGTGCGGACGGGGCATGATCTCGAGCTGGGTGACCGAGCGGGCGCCCTGGCGGGTGGCCGTACCCAGGCAGTCGGCGCCCGTGTCACCGCCGCCGATGATGACGACATCCTTGCCGGTGGCGAGGATCTGGCCCTCGACGCTCTCGCCCAGCGCCACGAGGTTGGCCGGCGGGAGGTACTCCATCGCCTGGTGGATGCCGCCCAGCTCGCGCCCGGGCACGCCCAGGTCACGCGGCACGGTCGCCCCCACCGCGAGGACGACGGCGTCGTAACGGTCCTTGAGCTGCTGGCCCGTGATCTCGTCACCCACGGCGACCCCGTTGCGGAAGCGGGTGCCCTCGGCCTCCATCTGGGCGAGCCGCCGGTCGAGGACCGACTTCTCCATCTTGAACTCCGGGATGCCGTACCGCAGGAGCCCACCGGGCCTGGCGCCCCGCTCGTAGACCGCGACGGTGTGACCGGCCCGGGTCAGCTGCTGGGCCACGGCCAGGCCGGCCGGGCCGGAGCCGACCACGGCCACGGTCTTGCCCGACAGGCGCTCGGGCGGCTGCGGCCTGACGGCGCCCGAGGCGAAGGCCTGCTCGATGGTCGTGACCTCGACCTGCTTGATCGTCACGGCGGGCTGGTTGATGCCCAGCACGCAGGCGGTCTCGCACGGCGCCGGGCAGAGGCGCCCGGTGAACTCGGGAAAGTTGTTGGTCGCGTGCAGGCGCTCGATCGCCTCCGCCCAGTCACCGCGCCGGGCGAGGTCGTTCCACTCCGGGATGAGGTTGCCCAGGGGGCACCCGTTGTGGCAGAAGGGGATGCCGCAGTCCATGCAGCGGCCGGCCTGCCGCTGGAGCTGCCCGAGCTCCTGCTCCTCGTAGACCTCCTTCCAGTCGCGGATGCGGACGGGGACGGGGCGACGGGTGGGGAGCTCGCGCTCGCGCACCTTGAGAAAGCCCTGGGGGTCAGCCACGGGAAGCCTCCATGATCCGGTCCCAGACCTGCGTGCCCTCCAGGTCGAGGCCCTCGGCCTCGGCCTGCGCACGCACGTCGAGGACGCGCTGGTAGTCGCGGGGAAGGACGAGGGTGAAGCGGGCCCGGCTGGTCTCCCAGTCGAGCAGCAGACGGTCGGCGACGCTCGAGTCGGTCCAGCGCTGGTGCTGGCGCAGGAGCTCCTCCAACGTCGTGGCGTCGGACTCACGCAGGGGCAGCAGGTCGACCAGCTCGGCGTTGACCAGACCGGGGTCGAGGTCGAGCACATAGGCCACACCGCCCGACATGCCCGCGGCGAGGTTGCGCCCCGTCGGGCCGAGGATGACCGCGACACCACCGGTCATGTACTCACAGCCGTGGTCGCCCACGCCCTCGACGACGGCGAGGGCGCCGGAGTTGCGCACGCAGAAGCGTTCGCCCACCTGTCCCCGCAGGTAGATCTCACCGCCGGTGGCGCCGTAGGCGATGACGTTGCCGGCGATGACGTTGGCCTCGGCGGTGAGCCGGGCCCCCTGCTGGGGGCGCACGACGATGCGTCCGCCGGAGAGGCCCTTGCCGACGTAGTCGTTCGAGTCGCCCTCGAGCACCAGCGTGGCCCCCCGGGGCAGGAACGCCCCGAACGACTGGCCGCCCGACCCGGTGAAGGTCAGCTCGATCGTCCCGTCGGGCAGCCCGTGGGGGTGCGCCTTGGTGATCTCGTGCCCGAGCATCGTGCCGACCGTGCGGTTGACGTTGCGGACGGCGAGGGTGGCGCGCACCCGCTCGCCGTCGCGCAGCGCCGGCTGGGCCAGGGCGATGAGCTGGTGGTCGAGCGCCTTCTCGAGCCCGTGGTCCTGCACGGTGGAGCAGTACGGCATGCCACCGGTCGGGTCCTCGACCCGGGTCAGGATCGGGGCGAGGTCGAGGCCGGAGGCCTTCCAGTGCTGGACCGCCTTCTCGGTGTGCAGGGCATCGACGTGGCCGACGGCCTCGCGCAGCGAGCGGAACCCGAGCTGGGCGAGCAGCTCACGCACCTCCTGCGCGATGTACTCGAAGAAGGTCTCGACGAACTCGGGCTTGCCGGAGAACCGGGCCCGCAGCTCCGGGTTCTGCGTCGCGACACCGACGGGGCAGGTGTCGAGGTGGCAGACCCGCATCATGATGCAGCCCGAGACCACGAGCGGAGCCGTCGCGAAGCCGAACTCCTCGGCACCGAGCAGGGCGGCGATGACCACGTCACGACCGGTCTTCAGCTGCCCGTCGGCCTGCACGACGATCCGGTCGCGCAGGCCGTTGAGCCGCAGCGTCTGCTGGGTCTCGGCCAGGCCCAGCTCCCACGGGGCCCCCGCGTGCTTGAGCGAGGTCAGCGGTGAGGCCCCCGTACCGCCGTCGTGGCCGGAGACGAGCACGACGTCGGCGTGCGCCTTCGACACCCCGGCCGCCACCGTCCCGACGCCGACCTCGGAGACCAGCTTCACGTGCACCCGCGCCTGCGGGTTCGCGTTCTTCAGGTCGTGGATCAGCTGGGCCAGGTCCTCGATGGAGTAGATGTCGTGGTGCGGCGGGGGGGAGATCAGCCCCACCCCCGGCGTGCTGTGCCGGGTCTTGGCCACCCACGGGTAGACCTTGGGGCCGGGAAGCTGCCCGCCCTCCCCCGGCTTCGCGCCCTGAGCCATCTTGATCTGGATGTCGTCGGACTCGGTGAGATAGAGGCTCGTGACCCCGAAGCGGCCCGATGCCACCTGCTTGATCGCCGAGCGACGAGCCGGGTCGAGCAGGCGGTCCTCGTCCTCACCGCCCTCGCCGGTGTTGGACTTCCCCCCGAGACGGTTCATCGCGATCGCGAGGTTCTCGTGGGCCTCCTGGCTGATCGAGCCGTAGCTCATGGCGCCCGTGGAGAAGCGCTTGACGACCTCGGAGACCGGCTCCACCTCGTCGACCGGGACGGGCTCGCGCCCGCTCGCTGCCGCGTCGGTGAACTCGAAGAGACCCCGCAGGGTCATCAGCCGCTCCGACTGCTCGTCGACGCGGGCGGTGTACTGCTTGAAGATGTCGTAGCGCCGCTGCCGGGTCGAGTGCTGCAGGCGGAAGACGGTGTCGGGGTCGAAGAGGTGCGGCTCGCCCTCACGGCGCCACTGGTACTCCCCGCCCACCCAGAGCGTGCGGTGGGCCTGGTGGATGCCCTCGGGGGGGTAGGCCGAGGCGTGCCGGGCGGCGACCTCGTCGGCGAGCACGTCGAGGCGGATGCCTCCGAGCTGGCTGACCGTGCCGGTGAAGTAGCGGTCGACGAGGTCCTGGGCCAGGCCGATGGCCTCGAAGACCTGCGCCCCACGGTAGGACGCGACCGTGGAGATCCCCATCTTGGACATCACCTTCAGGACACCCTTGCCGAGCGCCTTGATGAGGTTCTTGACCGCCTGCTCGGGGGTCACGCCCGCGATCGTCCCGGAGCGCACGAGCTCCTCGACGCTCTCCATCGCGAGGTAGGGGTTGACCGCCGCCGCGCCGTAGCCGATGAGCAGCGCGACGTGGTGCACCTCGCGCACGTCACCGGCCTCGACGAGCAGCCCGACCTGGGTGCGCGTCTTCTCCCGGATCAGGTGGTGGTGCACTGCGGAGGTGAGCAGGAGCGACGGGATCGGGGCCAGGTCGCGCCCGGAGTCGCGGTCGGAGAGCACGACGAAGCGTGCCCCCCGACGGATGGCCTGCGACACCTCGGCGAAGATCTCCTCGAGCCTGGCCTCCATCGCGGTGGCGCCGCCGGTGACGTCGTACAGGCCGTGGACGACGTGCGTGGCGTAGCCCGGCAGGTCGCCGTCGGCGTTGATGTGCACGATCTTGGCCAGCTCGTCGTTGTCGATCACCGGGAACGGCAGGTGGACGAGCCGGGCGTGGGCGGCCGAAGCCGACAGCGCGTTGCCCTCGGGGCCGATGGTCGTGCCGAGCGAGGTCACGAGCTCCTCGCGGATCGCGTCGAGCGGCGGGTTGGTCACCTGGGCGAAGAGCTGGGTGAAGTAGTCGAACACCAGTCGCGGACGGCTGGAGAGCACGGCGATGGGCGTGTCGGTGCCCATCGAGCCGAGGGCCTCACCACCGGTGCGGGCCATCGGCGTGAGCAGGATCCGCAGCTCCTCCTGGGTGTAGCCGAAGGTCTGCTGGCGACGGGCGACCGACGAGGCCGTGTGCACGATGTGCTCGCGCTCGGGAAGGTCCTTGAGCTGGATGAGGCCGGCGTGCAACCACTCGTCGTAGGGGTGGCGTGAGGCCAGACCCGACTTGATCTCCTCGTCGCCGATGATGCGCCCGTGCTCGGTGTCGACCAGGAACATCTTGCCGGGCTGCAGCCGACCGCGCTTGACGACGTTCTCGGCCGGCAGGTCGAGCACGCCCGACTCGGACGCCAGCACGACGAGACCGTCGTCGGTGACGGCGTAGCGGCCGGGCCGCAGCCCGTTGCGGTCGAGCACCGCGCCGATCAGGGTGCCGTCGGTGAAGGTGACGCAGGCGGGGCCGTCCCACGGCTCCATGAAGGTGGAGTGGAACTCGTAGAACGCCCGGCGCGCCGGGTCCATCGCGGTGTTGTTCTCCCACGCCTCGGGGATCATCATCAGCACCGAGTGGGGCAGTGAGCGGCCACCGAGGTGGAGCAGCTCGAGCACCTCGTCGAAGCTCGCGGAGTCGGAGGCCGCGGGGGCGCAGACCGGGAAGACCCGCTTCAGGTCACCCGGGATGATGTCGGAGGTCAGCAGGCTCTCGCGCGCCCTCATCCAGTTGCGGTTCCCCTTGACGGTGTTGATCTCGCCGTTGTGGGCGATGAAGCGGTAGGGGTGCGCCAGGGGCCACGACGGGAACGTGTTGGTCGAGAAGCGCGAGTGCACGAGGGCCAGCTCGGTCTCGAACAGCCGGTCCGACAGGTCGGGGAAGAAGGGCTCGAGCTGGCCGGTGGTGAGCATGCCCTTGTAGACCAGGGTGCGCGAGGAGAGCGACGCGAAGTAGACGTCGGTCTCGCGCTCGGCCCGCTTGCGCAGGCAGAAGGCGTAGCGGTCGAGCCCGACCCCCATCTGGCGACCGACCGACGACGTCAGGAAGACCTGGGCGAAGTGCGGCATGCACTCGCGCGCCCCCTGTCCCACGAGGTCGGCGGTGACGGGCACGTCGCGCCACCCGAGCACCTTCATCGACTCCTCCGCGGCCAGGGCCTCGACGCGGGCGACGACCTCGGCGCGCAGGGTCTCGTCCCTGGGCAGGAAGGCGAGGCCGACGGCATACGCACCGGCGGCCGGAAGGGTGAAGGGGACCACGCTGCGCAGGAAGGCGTCGGGAACCTGGGTGAGGATGCCCGCGCCGTCGCCGACGAGCGGGTCGGCGCCGGTGGCACCACGGTGGTCGAGGTTGCGCAGGGCGGTGAGCGCGTGCTGCACGATGTCGTGGCCGGCACTCCCGCGCATGGTCGCGACCATGGCGACACCACAGGCGTCGTGCTCAAGGTCGCGGCGGTAGAGACCGGTATCGACCGGCTGGGCCGTGAACAGGGGGCGCGAGGAGACCAACGCGGTTCACCGTCCTTCAGGTGTCGGGCCGGGCACGGGTCTAGGCGCCGCGGGACAAGGGTGAGGGCATGCGCAGACGTGGCTGGCACGGACCGGGCGACGGTGGCCGGTTCGGAGCAGGATAACCGGCCGGGGGCCGGGACTCCGCGCTGTGGTGACGTCAGTCCAGGGCGCGAGACGCCCGCGCGGGCGTCGTGGACGTGTCGTCGCCCGCGTCGGCGTCGTGGGGACCGGGCTGCGGGGGGGTCTCGGTCTCCGCAGGCCGCGATCGGCGGCCGAAGAAGACGAACATCGCGGCTCCGAGGAGGAACACGATCAGGCTCACCCACACGTTGACCCGCAGACCCAGGATGTGGTTGGCGTCGTCGGTGCGCATGAACTCGAGCACCACTCTACCGAGGGGGTAGCCGGCGATGTACAGCGCGAGCACCTGTCCCGGTCGCAGCGGCACCCGGCGGTCGAGCACGACGATGGCCAGGGCCAGGGCCAGGACGAACAGCGACTCGTAGAGGAAGGTCGGCTGGAAGACGCCCAGCACCACGGGCTGCCCCGAGGCATCGAGCACCGCGTGCCCGGCCGAGGAGTCCCACTGGTAGACCTGCAGCCCCCACGGCAGGTCGGTCCTCCCGCCGTAGATCTCGTTGTTGAACCAGTTGCCCCAACGGCCGATCCCCTGCGCGACCAGGATCCCCGGAGCCGCACAGTCCCCGAAGACCGCGAGCGAGATGCCGTGGCGGCGGCACCCGATCAGGGCCCCCACCGCCCCCAGGGCCACCGCACCCCAGATACCCAGCCCGCCGTTCCAGATCTTGAGGGCGTCGAGCGGGTGCCCCCCCTCACCGAAGTAGGCCTGTGGCGAGGTGATCAGGTGGTAGATGCGCCCGCCGAGGATGCCGAAGGGCACGGCCCAGGCGGAGATGTCGAGCGCCAGCCCCTCGCGTCCTCCGCGGTCGGCCAGCCGCTTCTGCGTGATCCAGACGGCGACGACGATGCCGGCCAGGATGCACATGGCGTATCCGCGCACGGGGAAGAACCCGAGGTGCCAGACCCCCGAGGTGGGACTCGGTAGCACCGTGGGAGCCAGGCCCGCCAGCATCGCGCTCACGCCGGGGCACCGGCAGTGGTCGCGGTGGTGCCCGCTGCGGCGGCTCCACGCAGGGCACCGCCTTCGCGTACACCGGCGGCCAGCTCGGTGACCAGCTCACGCAGGGCCCGGATGCCGCTCGCCCGGTCGGGTGCCTCGAGCAGGCACCGCACGAGGGCCGACCCGACGATGACCCCGTCGGCGAACCGACCGACGTCGGCGGCCTGCCCCCGGGTGGAGACGCCGAGACCGACGCACACGGGCAGGTCGGTGACCTCGCGGGTGCGTGCCACCAGGCCCTCGGCGGCGTTGCCGACCGTCGTGCGGGTGCCGGTCACGCCCATCACCGACGTGGCGTAGACGAAGCCGCGGCTCGCGGAGGTCGCGGTGACCAGGCGCTCGGGCGTGGAGCTGGGGGCCACGAGGAAGACGCGGTCGAGGTCGTGCTCGTCGGCGGCCGCGATCCAGGCCCCCGCCTCGTCGGGGATCAGGTCGGGGGTGATCAGTCCCGAGCACCCGCTGGCGGCGAGCTCGGCGGCGAAGCCGTCGACCCCCCGCCGCAGCACGAGGTTCCAGTAGGTCATCACCAGCGAGGGCGCGCCGGCGGCGAGCACGGCCGCCGTGGCGTCGAGCACGTCGACGACGCGCGAGCCACCGGCGAGCGCGGCCTCGACCGCCCGCTGGATGACCGGACCGTCCATGAGGGGGTCGCTGTAGGGGACGCCGACCTCGACGATGTCGACACCGGCCTCGACCATGGCCACCATGGCCCCGATCGACCCCGGCACGTCGGGGTAGCCGACGGGCAGGTAGCCGATGAGGGCAGCCCTGCCCTCGGCCCGGCAGGCGGCCAGGACCTCGGAGACGCCGCTCACACCTGTGCTCCTGCCTGGGAGAGCTGCTCGTCGTCGAGCATGCCGAACCACTTCGCTGCCGTGTGCACGTCCTTGTCGCCGCGGCCCGAGAGGTTGACGAGCAGGACCGCGTCGGGGCCCAGCTCGCACCCGACCTGCATGGCACCGGCGAGGGCGTGGGCCGACTCGATGGCGGGGATGATGCCCTCGGTGCGGCACAGCAGCTGGAACGCCTCCATGGCCTCGTCGTCGGTGACCGCGCGGTACTCCGCCCGACCGCTGTCGAGCAGGAACGAGTGCTCCGGTCCGACGCTGGGGTAGTCGAGGCCGGCGGAGATGGAGTGCGACTCCACCGTCTGGCCGTCGTCGTCCTGCATGACGTAGGTGAAGGCGCCGTGGAGCACGCCCTTCTCCCCTGCGGCGAACCGAGCCGCATGCCTGCCCGTCGTGATGCCCGCGCCGGCCGCCTCCAGCCCGACCAGGCGCACCTGCTCGTCGTCGAGGAAGCGGTGGAAGATGCCGATGGCGTTCGAGCCACCGCCGATGCAGGCCAGGACGACGTCGGGCAGCCGCCCGACGAGGTCGAGCACCTGGGCGCGCGCCTCGACCCCGATGACGCGGTGGAAGTCACGCACCATCTCGGGGAAGGGGTGGGGCCCGGTCACCGTGCCGAGCACGTAGTGGGTGTCCTCGACGTTGGCGACCCAGTCGCGCAGTGCCTCGTTGACGGCGTCCTTGAGGGTCTGGCTGCCGTTGTCGACCGCGACGACCTCGGCGCCGAGCAGCCGCATGCGGGCGACGTTGAGGGCCTGCCGCTCGATGTCGACCTTGCCCATGTAGACGACGCAGTCGAGCCCGAGCAGGGCGGCCGCCGTCGCGGTCGCCACGCCGTGCTGGCCCGCCCCCGTCTCGGCGATGACCCGCTTCTTGCCCATCCGCCTGGTGAGCAGGGCCTGCCCGAGCACGTTGTTGATCTTGTGCGAGCCCGTGTGGTTGAGGTCCTCGCGCTTGAGGATGATGCGCGCCCCTCCCGCGTGCTCGGCGAAGCGCGGCACCTCGGTGATGATGCTCGGGCGACCCGTGTAGGTGCGGTGCAGCCGCTCGAGCTCACCGACGAACGCGGGGTCGACCATCGCCTTGCGGCGCACCTCGTCGAGCTGTTCCAGGGCCGGGATGAGGGCCTCGGGGACGTAGCGTCCGCCGAAGTCGCCGAACCGGCCGGCCGTGGGCGCCGGAGACCGGGTCTGCGCCGGGGTCGGCGGCAGCGGGGTCACCGGTCGGGCGTCACCGGTCGGGGTGTCGGACCGGGTGTCGGCCCGGTTGTCGGTCGCGGTCATCGGGCCATCTCCACGGTCTCGGGGCTGCGGCTGGGGACGACCGCGGCGAACTCCGCGACGGTCTGGGTCGGGGTGCCTCCGGTGACGAGGGCTTCCCCTACGAGGACCCCACGGGCTCCCGCGTCGGCGTAGGCCCTCACGTCGTCGAGACCTCGCACCCCTGACTCGGCCACGGTCACGACCTCGTCGGGAAGCAGCGGACGCAGCCGGGCGAAGGTCGCCCGGTCGACCTCGAGGGTCTTGAGGTTGCGGGCGTTGACACCCACCACGGTGGCCCCCGCGTCGAGCGCCCGCCGGGTCTCCTCCTCGTCGTGCACCTCGACCAGGGCGGTCATGCCCAGCGCCTCGGCCTGCTCGCGCAGGGCCACCAGGTCGTCCTGCTCGAGCGCGGCGACGATGAGCAGGATGAGGTCGGCACCCCAGACCCGGGCCTCGTCGACCTGGTAGGGCGCGACCATGAAGTCCTTGCGCAGCACCGGCACCACCACCGCGGCGCGCACGGCCGCGAGGTCGTCGAGGCTGCCGCCGAAGCGGTGGCGCTCGGTGAGCACGCTGACCGCCGTGGCGCCACCGGCGGCATAGGCGACCGCGAGGGCGGCGGGGTCGTCGATG
>JALYVC010000152.1 GCA_030853445.1 Actinomycetota bacterium
CAGGTCGGCGGGGCGGGTGACCGCCGCAGCGGTGCGGGCGGTGACGCTGCCGGGCTCGCCGGGGGTCACGGCATACCGGGCCCAGTAGACCTCCTTGCGCCGGGCGTCGGTGGCGACGAGCAGCCCACCGGTGGTGACGTGCCCACCGGCGACGGCCGAGTGCGCGAGTACGTCGAGACTGCCCACGCCGTGCACCCGGGCACCCACCGCCAGGGCGAAGGTGCGGGCGGTGACGATGCCGACGCGCAGCCCGGTGAAGGGCCCCGGGCCGAGCCCGACGGCCACGTCGGTGACGTCGGCCGCAGCAGCGGACGCCTGGTTCAGGGCCTGCTGCACGGCGGGCGCGAGGTGCTCGGCGTGCCCACGCGCGTCGAGCACGGTCACCTCCGCGAGCACTGCCGTGCCGTCGTGCAGGGCGACCGTGATCGCCGTCGTCGACGTGTCGAGCGCGAGCAGCAGGAAGGGGGTCGACACGGGCCTCAGGCTATCCTCAGCGCGTCGAGCGCAGCGCGCGCCTGCGGGGTGGCCCACCGCCGGCCCGCTGCGGTGAGGGTCGCCGTACGCGGTGCCTCGTCGGCCTCGCCGCTCTCGTCGGCCGTCGGCGCGGTGGTGCGCAGCACGAGCTCGAGGTGGTCGGGAGCCAGCAGGTGTGCCACCCCGTGCCCCCACTCGACGACGGTGACCGACTCCTCGACCGACGCGTCGAGGTCGAGGTCGTCGAGCTCGATCGCACCCCCCAGGCGGTAGGCGTCGACGTGCACGAGCGGCGGTCCGTCGACCAGCGACGGGTGCACCCGGGCGATGACGAAGGTCGGTGACGTGACGTGGCCTCGCACCCCCAGGGCCTCGCCCAGCCCCTGGGTGAGGGTGGTCTTCCCCGCGCCGAGGTCACCGGTGAGCACCACCAGGTCTCCCGCACGCAGGAGCCGACCGAGGGCGCGACCCAGGTCTCGGGTGGCGTCAGCGGTCGGCAGGTCGAGGCTGATCGAGCTACCGAGCGCCGACGACCCTTGCGGCTCAGGCACTTCCGGCCTGCTTGGGGCGAGCGCTCTTGCGCGACCCCACGAGACGACCCCGCCGGGAGCTTCGCGCCTTGTCGATGCGGCGCTGCTTGTCGACGTTGGTCACGACCTGGAGCGTGCGCGGCTTGTCACCCACGTGGATCCCGGCGGCCGCTGCCCGGATCGCCTTCTCTCCCAACGCCACCAGCTGCTGGCTGAGCACGTCGGGGTGCTCGAGCATGATGACGTGGCCGGCATCGCGCAGCACCAGGTGCTCGGCTCCGGGAATGGCCGCCACGATCGCCTCGCTGTGGCTCGGCGGGGTGAGCACGTCGTCCTCGCCGTTGAAGACGAGCACCTCGGCTCCGCGGTACGCCGCGAGCGACCCCACCTTGTCGTAGGCGGTGAAGGCCGGGGTGAAGGACGACATGACCCGCAGGTCGGTGCCCAGCAGCATCTTGGCGGCCAGGCGCACGATGCTGCGCGGCACGGGCGAAGCGAAGGAGTAGCGCTCGACGAGGAGCTCCGACAGGTCACGGTTGGCCCGCAGGAGGGAGTGCAGCAGCTGCGGCCGGTCGGCGAAGAGACCGGCCGTGCTCGGCCCGAGACGCTCGAGCAGCACCCGGCCGACCGACGTCGCGAGGTCGCCACTGGCCAGCGGCATCCCCCCGGGTGAGGTCGAGACGAAGGCCGCGGCCGTGACTCGCTCGCGCACCAGGTCGGGCTCCTGCTGGGCGAGGCCGAGCATCGTCATCCCGCCCATCGAGTGGCCGGCCAGCAGCAGCGGGCCCTCGGGAACCACCTGCGCCAGCACGTGGGCGAGGTCGTCGCCCAGCTGGTCGATGGTGTAGGACCGCGGGTCACCCTTCTCGCTGCGGCCGTGCCCACGCTGGTCCCACACCACGACGCGATATCCCGCCCGGGTCAGCGCCCGGCGCTGGAAGACCCAGCACTCGCTGGTGAGGCAGTAGCCGTGGCTCAGCACCACGGTGGGCAACGGGTGCGAGGCACCGTCGACCTCGAGAGACGTCGCGCTGCCCGGCGCCGGGTCGTCGACCTCGACGTGCAGCGGAACGCCATCGTCGGCGAGCACCGCGAGCTCGTGCGACGGCTCCGCGACCAGGCTCTCACCGGTCTCGAGGGCCTGGCCCCGACGACGGTGGATCTGCTCGGCGACGACCCCGGCGGCGGTCGCCGAGACGGCGAGGCCGGCACCGACCCCCCAGCCGATGAGACCGCGGGTGCTGGGGCTCATCCGACCGCTCCTGCCCTGCTCGTGCGAATCGTGCTGCCAGTAGTCGGTGGCGCAACGGGATTGGTCACGAGGCGCGGCACTCGTGGACCGATGCGGGTGACGATCTCGTAGCTGATGGTGCCGGTCACGTCGGCCCACTCCTGCGCGGTCGGCCCGGCGGGGTCGGCGCCGAAGAGCACCACCTCGTCACCCGCGCGCGCCTCGCTCCCGGGGCCCAGGTCGACGACCACCTGGTCCATGCAGACGCGCCCGGCGACCGTGTGCCGCCGCCCCCCGACCGAGAGCGGCCCGACGTTGCTGGCGGCCCGGGGCAGGCCGTCGGCGTAGCCCATCGGCACGACGCCGAGCACCGTGTCGGTCGGCGTCGTGTAGAGGTGGGCGTAGCTGACCCCCTGGCCGGCGGGTACGCGCTTGACCAGGGCCAGCCGCGCCACGAGGGTCATCGCGGGCACCAGCCCGAGGTCGGCGGACGAGGCGGCGGTCGGCGCGGGCGTCAGCCCGTAGCAGGCGATCCCGGGCCGCACGAGGTCGTAGTGCAGCGAGGGGTCGAGCACCACCGCGGCCGAGTTGGCGATGTGCCGCACCTCGGGGCGGCACCCGGCAGCCTCGGCGCGGCGCACGGCGTCCTCGAAGACCTGCCGCTGCCGGTGGGTCACCGGCGAGCCCGGCTCGTCGGAGCACGCCAGGTGCGACCAGACGCCCACGACCGTGAGGACACCCTCGGCCTCGAGGGCGCGCGCGCGGTGCACCAGGTCGGTGAAGTCCTCACCGTAGGCTCCCCCGCGGGCCAGCCCGGTGTCGACCTTGAGGTGCACGCGCGCAGTGAGGCCGGCGGCGCGCGCGGCAGCGGCGATCTCGTCGAGGTCCCACCGCGCCGCGGCGCTGAGGTCGATGTCGCGGGTGAGGGCCTCGCCGAAGTCGGTGCCGGGAACGTGCAGCCAGGTGAAGACCCGCCCGCCCACGCCGGCGTCGCGCAGGGCGACCGCCTCGGCCTGCTGCGCCGTGCCCAGCCAGGTCGCCCCACCCGCGAGCGCAGCCTGCGCCGACGTGAGCAGGCCGTGGCCGTAGCCGTCGGCCTTGACCACGGCCATGAGATCGGCGCTCCCCGCGCGGGCGCGCAGGGACGCGACGTTGTCGCGCAGGGCGGTGGCGTCGACGACGGCGGTCACCGGCGCGGTGGGAGGAGCACTCACAACACACAAGTTTGGCAGGTGCCCGCCGCCCACCGCGCCCCGCCTCACCCGACTCCGGCCTTCCGGACACCGGAACCAGCCGTTCGGTGACCCCTCCGGTTGGCTCACCAGGCGCCTCCCCCCTACTACGGAGCTCGACCTCAGGGTGACGGGAGCAGGTGCACCGGGGCGGGCACCTCGAGGGTCACCCGCTCACCCGCGCGGGGGGCACCGGCCGACGGGCCCCGCACACTGAGCAGCTCGCCGGTCTCGAGCCGCACGGACAGCGCGTGGTCGGTGCCGTGGAAGGTCGACGACAGCACGACGGCCCGTGCCCCGGGGTCGGCCCGCACCATCAGACCCTCCGGTCGGACCACGGCGGTGCCCGGTCCGGCCCACCCGTATGCCGCGCCGCCCCCCGGCGCGCCCAGTCGCAGCGACCCCAGGGCGCACTCGAACCGACCGTCGACTACCCGGCCCGCGAGAAGGTTCGCGGCCCCCAGGGTGGTGGCCACCCCGGCGCTGACCGGCCGGGCGTAGACCTCCTCGGGCGTCCCGTGCTGGGCCACCCGCCCGCTCTGCAGCACAGCCACACTGTCAGCGAGCGTCATCGCCTCGGCCGGGTCGTGCGTGATTAGCAGGGCGGTCACCCCTCCCGCCCGCAGTGCCGCCGCGGTTGCGGCGCTGGTCTCACGGCGCGAGTCGGTGTCGAGCGCCGAGAAGGGCTCGTCGAGCAGGATGACCGACGGACGGGGGGCGAGCGCCCGCGCCAGCGCGACCCGCTGCTGCTGCCCGCCCGAGAGCTGGTGCGGCATCCGGTCGCGCATCGCCGGGTCGAGCCCCACCAGGGCCAGCAGCTCGTCGACGCGGGCAGCGTGTAGGCGGGCACGCGACTGCCTACCCGCCGCGGCGAGCCCGAAGGCGATGTTGCCGGCGACGTCCCGGTGCGGGAAGAGGGCGCCCTCCTGGGCGACGTAGCCGATGTGGCGTGCGCGCGGCGGCACCGGCCGCCCGGCGCCGGAGACCATCGACCCCGCGATGCTCACCGTGCCCCCGTCGGGGGTGAGAAAACCCGCCACCGCCCGCAGGAGCGTGGTCTTGCCGCAGCCCGAGGGCCCGAGCACGGCGGTCACGTGGCCGGCCTCGACCCGCAGGTCGAGACCGCGAAGCACCGGCTCCCCGCCGGGGTAGCGGTGGGTCAGGCCGCACACCGCGATGGCGGGGGTTGCTCGGGGGGTCGCCGGACTCCCCGTCGAGGCGTCGCTGGTCACGGTGCTCACCCCGACACCCTGCCCTCTCCCCGGCTCACGAGCCAAGCCGCCGGGGCCGAGACGACGATGAGCAGCGCGGCATACGGGGCCGCCGCGCCGTACTCGACCGCGCTGCTGTGGCTCCAGAACTGCGTGGCGAGCGTCTGGGTACCGAGTGGCGAGAGCAGCAGCGTGGCGGTCAGCTCGGTGCCGGCGCCGAGGAAGACGAGGGCGGCCCCGGCGCCGAGGGCAGGCGCGAGCACCGGGACGACCACCCGGGTCAGGACGGAGACGGGCCCGAGGCCCAGCGCCGCGGCCGCCTCCTCGACTCCGGTCGGCAGCTGGAGGAGCCCTGTGCGCAGGCTGACCACCGCGCGGGGGAGGAAGAGCACGGCATACGCGGCGACGAGCATGACGGCGCTCTGGTAGAGCGCAGGCACCACCCGCAGGCCGACCGTGACGAGGGCGAGCGCCACCACGATGCCCGGCAACCCCGTGCCGAGGTAGGTGGTGCGCTCGACGAGGGTGGCCAGCAGCCCACGACGACGCACCGACAGCCAGGCGACGGGCAGCGCGAGCACCGTGACGGCCGCGGCCGCCACGACCCCGAGCCCGAGCGTGGAGGCGGTCGTCGCGAGCAGGGCGGGCACCTCCGCAGTCGCCGACGTGCCGTCGAGCCACCAGCGCACGACGCTGGCGACCGGCAGCACCACCGCCAGCAGGGCGAGCAGGGCGAGGGTCAGCAGTGCGGGCACCCTCCACCCGCGCAGCGGGGTGCGCGCGGGGGGCCGGACCGCGCCGCTGCCCACCGACGCGTAGGCCGCTCGCCCCTGCAGGCCGAGCTCACCCGTGAGCAGCAGCAGGCAGACGAGCACGAGCACGCTGGCGACGGCGTTGCTCGCGGGCCCACTGAACGACGAGCGGAACTGGTCGTAGACCGCCGTACTGAGGGTCGGGAACCGCACGAGGGCGAGCGCCCCGAACTCGGCGACGAGGTGCAGCGCCACGAGGAGGCTGCCGCCGAGCACCGCCGGCCGCAGCTGGGGCAGGGTCACCCGCCGGAAGACCGCGCCCGGGGTGAGGCCGAGCGACGCCGCCGCCTGCGCCTGCGCCGGGTCGAGCCCGCGCAGGGCAGCCGCGACCGGAACGTAGACCAGAGGGAAGTAGGAGAGCGTGACGACGACGAGGGCGCCGGAGTAGCCGTCGGCACCGGGCACCAGCGACGACCACGCGTAGGCGTTGACGAAGGCCGGCACCGCCAGCGGCGCGACCATCGCGACGTGGACGACGCGCCGCAGCGGCAGGTCGGTGCGGGTCACCAGCCAGGCCGCTCCGACCCCCAGCAGGAGGCAGAGCAGGCCCGAGCCGCCCACCAGGCGGGCGGTGTTGGCGAGCAGCTCGAGTGTGCGTGGCCGGAACACCAGCGCCGACGTCTGCGCCCACGGGGTGCGGAGCGTGTCGACGGCGATGACCACCAGCGGGAGCACGGTGACCATCGCCACCACGGTCGCCAGCACCCCGACGACGGACGGCCTGCGAGCACGTGGTCGGCGGGCCGCCCGTGGCGTGACGGTGGTGGTGACCACTCAGATCAGGCCAGCCTGCTGCATCATCGTCACGACCGTGGCGCTGTCGAGAGAGGCCGGGTCGAGCGTGGGGGCCTGAAGGTCAGCGATCGGCTTCAGCGCCGCGTTGGGGGCGACACCGCTGGCGATGGTGTACTCGAGCGCCGTGCTCTTCGCCAGGATCTCCTGACCCTGCTTGCTGGTCAGGTAGTCGACGAGCTTCTGCGCGTCGGCCTGGTGCTTCGAGCTGGCCAGGACGCCGGCGCCGGACACACTGAGGAAGGCGCCGGGGTCCTGCTTGCCGAAGTAGTGCAGCTCGACGTCCTTGCTGTTGGCGCCGGACTCGGCGCGGTCCTTGGCCCAGTAGTAGTGGTAGATCACCCCAGAGTCGACCTCACCGGCGTTGACGGCCTTCATGATCGCCGTATTGCCTTGGTAGACCTTGGCGTTCGTCTTGAGCCCATCGAGCCAGGTCGTCGTCGCGGCCTCACCCTCGAGCGAGAGCACGGCGCTGACGATGGCCTGGAAGTCGGCGCCCCCGGCGGCGATACCCACGCGGCCCTTCCACTGCGGCTTGGCCAGGTCGAGGATCGAGGCCGGCAGCGCCGAGGTCGCCACCTGGCCCGGGTTATAGGCGAGGACCGTAGCCCGTGCGGCCCATCCGGTCCAGCTGCCCGTCGAGGGGCGGTAGGCCGCAGGGACGTTGGCGACGGTCGTGGCCGACACCTTCGCCAGGAGGCCAGCCCGGTCGACCAGCTCCATCGAGGGCGAGTTCTCGGTGAGGAAGACGTCGGCCGGAGACGCCTTGCCCTCCTGCACGATCTGGTTTCCGAGCTCGGCGTCGTCGCCGTTGCGCAGGGTGACCTGGATGCCCGTGGCCGCGGTGAAGCCGGCTACCATCTGCTTGACGAGGTCCTCGTGCTGCGCGTTGTAGACCACGAGCGACCCGGCGGGGTCGCCGCTGGCGGTCGAGCCGGAGCCGGAGGTACCGCAGGCCGTGAGGGTGGTCGCGAGGACGGCGGCGAGCGCGGCCGTACGGGCGGGGAGACGCATGAGGAGCCTTTCGATTAAGTAAGGTAAGCCTTACCTATCTAGGGCCCGAATGCAAGCCCGGTCCCCGGCCGACCCGGTCAGCGGGCGAGAGCCCAGGCTGCGGCGAGGACCGCCACCACCAGGATCACCGGCGTGACCATCACGGGCAGGACCCACCACGGACGGCGCGGGACCATGTCGCGGCCGTCGCGGGGGTCACGCACCGGGTCGGCGTGGCGCGCCACACGGACGAGGCCCGCCCCCAGCACCGCCAGCACGACGAGACCGGCGCTCAGGGTGACCCCTGCAGGCAGGCCCAGCGAGGGATGGTCGGCCAGCCAGGACAGGGCGCCGTCGAGAGCGAGCCAGGCCCCGGCGGCGGCGCCGAGGCCGTAGACCACGGCCGTGCGCGTGTCGCGAGCCGTCCACGTCTCGTCGGCGTCGTGCCCGATCGCCTCGCACAGACGGTCGGCGTACTCCCCCGCAGGACCGAACGCCTCCACGGGGTCCTCACCACTCTGGCTGAGGTGGCACTCGACCTCGGCGAGGGCCTCGGCAATGCGGGGCCCGGGGACATCGCGCAGGCGCAGGGCCAGCAGCAGGTCGTCCCGGTAGGGGTGGGGGTGGGCCGTCATCTGGTCACGCTCCGGTCAGCGAGTCGGGGCAGCAGGCCGACGGCCCGCTCGGTGAAGGTCAGCCAGGAGCCGGCGCGCTGCGCGAGCTCCTCGCGCCCGGCCCCGGTGATGCTCACGAACTTGCGCCCCGGCCCGCCGTCGCCCTCACACCAGGCCGAGGTGAGGTGCCCGTCGGTCTCGAGACGGGCCAGGACGGGGTAGAGCGTGCCGCCCTTGATGGTGCCGAGGCCCGCCTCCTGCAGCCGCTGGGCGATGGCGTAGCCGTAGGTCGACCCCTCGGCCACCACCGACAGCACGCAGAGGGACAGCACCCCCCTTAGCCACTCTCCGGGCCACTGCTGCTCGTCCACGACTACATGGTATGCCTGACTACTCACCCGCACAACCTAGCGCCTGGCGAACCCGCGAAGCGCTCCGCTCCGGGCCTCGCGGGCCGTGACAGACAGGGTCTCTTCGGGTCCGGTGGGCGAGGATGCTGCGATGGGTCGGGTGGGTCGGGTG
>JALYVC010000156.1 GCA_030853445.1 Actinomycetota bacterium
CCGCGACCAGCCCGACGAGCACCGCGACCAGCCCGACGAGCACCGCGACCAGCCCGACGAGCACCGCGACCAGCCCGACGAGCACCGCGACCCGCCCGACGAGCACCGCGACCAGCCCGACAAGCACGAGCTCGGAGAGCGTGGTGCAGGCCGCTGGTGCGGGTTCGACCCCAGGGCCTGGGGCCCCGCACACCGGGGGAGCCGGCGGTGGCAACCCGGTCAATGATCTGCTAGCTGTGTGCCTGATCGCGAGTGCGGTCGTCCTGACGGGGACGGGCCTGACTCGTAGGCACCGACGCTGAGCGCTGGCTGGGCCTGCGGCTAACGGGCTGCGTCCAGTCTGAGTAGCAGGGGGTGGCTGGGGCGGTAGGCCCAGCCACCCTCCTCGCCAATCCGGCTGCCGCAGGGCGGTGCGCCACCTGAGGGGAGTGAGATGGCACGGACACCTCATGGTCGGCATCGGTCGCACTCTCAGGTGACCCAATGGATTGTGACGGCCACCGCGGTCTTGCTGCTCACCCTTGGGGCCGCCTACCTTCTCGTGGTTCAGCCCATCTCCACCTCACCGGTCACCAGCCGGCCGTCCCCGGGTTCCTCAGCACCCTTCGCCGATCCCGGGCCGGTTGAATCAACCGAGAACGATGGATCCCATTCGATAGGTGGCCCAGAGGGCCCCCCGGTAGCAAACCCGCCCAGCTCGACCGCAGCCACGCCCTCGGCGCGAGCCGAAGCCGCTGCAGCGGCTCCGGCAGTGTCGAGCGCTCCAGGAACCATCCCCCCCGCCCCCGGCGTCTCAAAAGCCACGACCCCGTGCAGCCCACTGGGCCTCATAATCCCTGATCTCGGCGTCGACGCGAGCGTGGTCCCGGTAGGGCTTGCCGCCGACGGCTCACTGGGAACGCCCAGCGACGCGGACAAGCGGAAGGCCGGCTGGTTCCCCAACAGCGTGCTGGCTGGGTCAACGCGAGGCACGGTGATCATGGATGGCCACACGTATCACGACCAGAGCGCGATCTTCCGGACCGACTTCAACGTCAGAGCGCGCGCCGGCATGGCCGTGCGGCTGGTATGCGTTACCGGCAACACCTTCGACTACGTTACGTCCGAGGTGGTAACGGACCTCTCACCCTCGCAGTACGACGCTTTTGTTGCGAACCACCTCCTCTACGCAACCGACGGACCCCCCAAAGTCGTCATCGTCACCTGCACCGGCTGGAGTCCGATCATCAGGCAGTACCAGTCCCGCGGCGTTCTCATCGCCGTCCCCGGCTGAGCTGTCCCGCCCGAGGTGTGAAGTTCGCCTGGTCGGACTGGGCCGCTGGCGCTGCCGACGACCAAGAGCAGGTTGGGTGTGTTCGAGGCTGAGGTCATCGGTGGCTGGGCCGAAGGGCAAGCACGACCCCACCCGGGCGGCGGTGCGGCACGGCAGCGACAAGGGCTCGGTCACCCTGGGCGGCCGCAGGGGTCCCGGTCACCCGGCCTAGTGCCCGGACCGTCGACCCCTCGCGACGGCCTAGTGCCCGGACCGTCGACCCCTCGCGACCACCGCCGGCGGGGAGAAGTTCCCGGTCGGGCCGTGGGACGGCGCGACGGAGAACAAGACCGTCGTCACGGCGATGCTCGCCGACCTCGTCAGCCAAGGCCTGTCGGGGCGAGGACGGGCTGCTGGTGGTGATGGACGGCGCGAAGGCCCTCGCCGCTGGCGTGAACGAGGTCTTCGGGACGAAAGCGGCCGTGCAGAGAGCCACCCTGCACAAGCGCAGGAACGTCGCCGATCACCTCCCAGACAAGGAGAAGGCGTGGGTCGACGCGAAACTGGTGAAGGCCTTCAACCACCCCGACCCCGAGCTCGGGCTCAAGAACGCGCGGCACCTCGCGGGGCTGGACGACAAGGCCCACCCCGGCGCCCCCAACAGCCTGCGCGAGAGCCTGGAGCACATGTTCACCGTCAGCCGTCTCGGGATCGACGGGCGCCTCGCCAAGACACTCGTCACATCGAACCCGATCGAGTCGATGATCAGCATCGCCAGGACCACGAACCGGAACGTGACCCGCTGGCGCGACGGCCACATGGTGCTGCGCTGGACCGCCGCCGGGATGCTCAACGCCGAACGCTCGTTCCGCAGGATCAAGGGCTACAAGCAGATGCCCGACCTCGTCACCGCCCTGCACCGAAACGCTCACCCAGTCACCACGGCCGAGGCCGTCAAAACCGTCGGAGCCGCCGCGTAAGATTCACCTCGGATCGCCACCCAAGTTCCACGGAACTCGGGACATCCTCTCAGGGTCGCCTCAGAAGTTTAGGCGTCGTCCGGGCCCTGTATAAAAAAGGGATTGGCCACCCCTGGTCGACCACCGCGACGGGCCGCCGTATCCGAACGCTCTGGGTCAGGCCGGGGCTGCAGTGGCCCTGCCGAAGACGGAGATCCGTGGTGCCTCATGTCAATGTGCTCGCGAAACGGGGTGTGCGTGCCTCACGTAGTTTGCTCACGAAACTTGGTCTGTGAGGGCGAGGGTCTTGTCCTTGGCTGAGGTGATCAGGGCCTGCTGGATGC
>JALYVC010000023.1 GCA_030853445.1 Actinomycetota bacterium
CGTGGTGGCCGCCCGGCCCCGGCTCGACGCCGCCCGGAAGGCGGGGGCCCGGACGGCGAGCGGCTCGGTCGCCGTGCACGACGCGCGGGCCCGAGTGGCGGGCAACAGCCGCATCTTCGTCGAGGGCCGGCACGACGCCGAGCTCGTCGAGAGGGTGTGGGGCGACGACCTGCGCATCGAGGGGGTGGTCGTCGAGCTGCTCGAGGGCGTCGACGACCTCGGCCCGGTCATCGCCGAGTTCGCCCCGGGGCCGGGTCGACGGATGGGGGTGCTCGTCGACCACCTCGTGCCCGGCACCAAGGAGACGCGCCTCGTGCAGGCGGCGCTCGCCCTGCCCGCGGCCCGTGGCCACGTCAAGGTGCTGGGCCACCCCTACGTCGACGTGTGGCAGTCGGTGCGGCCCGAGCGCCTCGGGTGGACCCGGTGGCCCGTGATCCCGCGCGGCACCTCGTGGAAGCACGGCATCTGCGCCGAGCTGGGCTGGGCGCACGCCACCCAGGCCGACATCGCCCGGGCATGGAAGCAGATCCTCGGCACCGTGCGCAGCTACGCCGACCTCGAGCCGACCCTGCTGCGCAGCGTCGAGGAGCTCATCGACTTCGTCACCGAGCCCACCTGACCCTTCCCCCTCACACGTCGCACCCCTCGGGTCGCCCCCCCAGACGTTGGCCGACCGCTCAGGGGGCACCCGGAGCCGGCCCTGAGCGGACCCTGAACCCGGCCCTACGGCGTCTCCCACCGACGCCTCCGTCGCGATACTGAGGTCGCCGCCCCCCGACGGCACCCCTCCAACGAGCAGGAGACCGACCATGTCGACCCCTCAGCCGTACGGCTCCCCGACCGGCCCCGTCACCCCCACCTCCGAGGAGCGCACCGCCAGCATCCTCGCGCACGTCTCCGCGCTCATCGCCGCCGTCGTCACCGCAGGCTGGCTCAGCTTCGTCGGGCCGCTGGTCATCTGGGCGATCTACAAGGACCGCAGCCCCCTGGTGCGCCAGGCCGCGGCGGGAGCCTTCAACTTCAACCTGGGTCTGTGGGTGATGAACGTCGCCGCCTGGATCTGCCTCTTCACGATCATCCTCATCCCGGTCGCGGTAATCCTCTTCGTCATCGCCAACGTCGGCATGATCGTGTGGCACGTGCTCGCCGCGATCCGCGCCAGCCAAGGACGCCCCTACTCCTACCCCTTCCAGATCCGCGTCCTGAGCTGACCTCACACCCCGAGCAGCCGGCGCACCACGGTGTCGGCGAGGAGCCGGCCGCGCAGGGTCAGACGCGCCCGTCGCTCGGTGAGAGCAGCCGGACCCTCGACGAGCCCGTCGGCGATGAGCCCGGCCACCGCGGCCCGCCCGTCCGCCTCGAGCTCGCCCACCGGCAGGCCCTCGACGAGGCGCACCCCGAGCAGCACCCGCTCGTCCAGCCGCTGCTCGGGGGTGAGCACCTCGCGCGCCGCGGCGGGTGAGGTCTGCGAAGCCAGCCGCCCGGCATACGCCGTGGGGTGCTTGACGTTCCACCAGCGGACGCCGCCGACGTGGCTGTGGGCTCCGGGGCCGAGGCCCCACCAGTCGCCGCCGGCCCAGTAGCCGACGTTGTGGCGGCACCGGTCCGCGGGGGTGCGGGCCCAGTTGCTCACCTCGTACCACCCGTAGCCGGCCGCCCCCAGCAGCTGTTCGGCGAGCTCGTACTTGTTGGCCTCGTCGTCGTCGACCGGGGCCGGCACCACCCCGCGCCGCACCTGCGCCGCCAGCTTGGTGCCCTCCTCGACGACGAGCGCGTAGGCAGACACGTGGTCAGGCGCCAGCGCCACGGCGGCCTCGAGGCTGGTGCGCCAGTCGGTCAGGCTCTCGCCCGGCGTGCCGTAGATGAGGTCGAGGCTGACGGCCAGGCCGACCTCGCGGGCCCACCCGACGGCCCGGGAGACGTTGGCCGGGTCGTGGGTGCGGTCGAGCACCTTCAGCACGTGGGGCACCGCACTCTGCATCCCGAGGCTCACCCGGGTGAAGCCCCCGGCGGCGAGCTCGGCGAGCGACTCGCGGGTCACCGAGTCGGGGTTCGCCTCCGTGGTCACCTCGGCGTCGTCGGCCAGCCCCCACCGTTGCCGTATGCCGTGCAGCACCTCGACGAGGTCGGCCGCCGCAAGCATCGTCGGCGTCCCTCCCCCGACGAACACGGTGTCCACGACCGGTGCCCCTTCACCGAGCACCGTTGCGGCGAGGGAGAGCTCGGCCAGTGCCGCCGCGGCGAAGGTCTCGGTGCCCGTGCCGGGCAGCGTGCCGTCGCCGAGCTCGGAGAGCGTGTAGGTGTTGAAGTCGCAGTAGCCGCACCGCACCGAGCAGAAGGGCACGTGCACGTACACACCGAAGGGGGCCGTCCCGAGGTGGGCGACGGCGTCGGGGGGAAGCTGACCCGACGCGGGGGCGGGGTCACCGTCAGGCAGGGCACTGGGCATACGGGCCATTCTCGCCCGCCTGCGGCGATGGGCCGACGCCGGTCGGCGGCAAGGTCAGCCGGTATGGGTCAGCACGCCGTACCGCCCGCGGGTGCGCATGGCCCACTGCGACGCCGGTACGTTGCCCACGGCCGCCAGCAGCACGAGTGCCCCCATGACCAGCCACCCCGGGCGGCCCCAGCCGATGCACAGGGCCGCCGTCAGCGGGGGGGCGATGATCGAGGCGAGCGAGAAGCTCATGCCGGCGAAACCCTGGTACTGCCCCTGCCGCTCCTGGGGGGCGAGGCCCATCTGGACGCCCCACTGGCCGGCGGAGCCGACCATCTCGCCGACGACGTGCAGCCCGGCCCCACCGAGGAGCAGGACGACCGCAAGCCACGTGGGCACCCCGCCCGCGAAGGCGATGACAGCGAACCCGGCGGTCACCCAGACCCCACCGACGACCATGCGGCGCGCGGCGGCAGGCACCGTGTCGGCCCCACGCGACAGACGCACCTGGAAGATCGCGACGGCCACGGTATTGACCAGCAGGGTCAGGGCGACGAGCACGGTGGGGGCGTTGGTGTGACCCGCGATCCACAGCGGCAGGGCCAGCTCGACGACGAAGAAGTGGATGGCGAAGAGCCCCGTCAGCACCGAGACGAGGACGAACGGACGGTCTCTGACGACCTGCAGCCGCGACTCCCCCTCGGCACGCTCCGGGGCCGGCTCGAGGTGCGGCAGGCGGGTCACGACGACCGCGGTCGCGAGGAACGAGACGGCGTTGAGGGCGAAGACGCTGAGGTAGGCCCACGGCCGGTCGACGGCGAGGGCCAGCCCGCCGAGCAGGGCACCGACGCTGATACCGATGTTGGTCACCGAGCGCAGGTAGGCCTTGAACGCGACCCCGCGCCCCCGGGTCGCCACCCGGGCGATGTAGCCGTTGCGGACCGCGCTGGCACCCCGGTCGAAGAAGGCCTCGGCGGCGAGGACGAGCACCAGCCCCCAGAAGCTGCGGGTGACCAGCAGCCCCAGCGTGACCAGACCCGTGGCAGCGGTGAGGCCGGCCAGGACCTCGCGCGGCCCGCGCAGGTCGCCGAGGTGCCCGAGGGGCAGCTGGCTGACGAGGGCGACGGCGGCGGCCACCGACAAGGCGGTGCCGATCTGGGTGGCAGAGAGGCCGACGACGCGGGTGAAGTACAGGGCCGTGGTGGTCATCACGGCGCCGTTGCCCACGGTGTTGACCAGGGTCGCGGTGGCCAGACCCGCGAGCGTGGGGTCGACGGGCAGGCCGCGACGCGTCAGCGGTGTCTCGGGTGTCAGCAGCGGCTCGGGTGGTCCGGGCGTGGCCGCAGCCTTCTGCGAGTGTGGTGCCGGCATCGTGCTCCCCCTCGGTCCCTGCCGTTATGCATCTTGACGTCAAGATACCTGAACGCGGCGAGTGCCGCTCAGCCACTCGCGGCTATCGTCATCAGGTGACCTCACCGAACTCCTCCATCGCCGAGCCCGCCCTCCCGCTGCCCGCGTGGATCGAGCTCGACGGCGTGGTCAACATGCGCGATGTCGGGGGCCTCCCGACCGACGACGGCGCCACCATCGCCCCCGGACGGCTCATCCGCTCCGACAACCTGCAGGACCTCCCGCCCGCGTCGGTGAACCACCTCGTCGACGGGCTGCGCGTCACCGACGTCGTCGACCTGCGCACCTTCGTGGAGGTGGCGAAGGAGGGCGACGGTCCGCTGCTCTCCCGGCCCGAGGTCACCGTCCACCACCTCACGCTCTATCCCGAGCAGTCGGCCGAGACCGGCATCCCCGCCGGCGAGCGCGATCTGCCGTGGCACCGAGACCCCCACCTGGGCGACACGGGCAAGAGCGTGCGGATCGAGGCGAGTGAGGACCGCGAGGGGTCAGCCCGGCACGACTCGTACTGGTCGGAGCACTACCTGGCCTACCTGACCAAGCGTCCCGACAACGTCGTGGCCGCCCTGCGGGCGATCGCGCTCGCGCCCGGCGCCGTGGTCGTGCACTGCGCCGCCGGCAAGGACCGCACGGGCACGGTGGTCGGGCTGGCCCTCAAGCTGGCGGGGGCCACCGACGAGGCCGTCGTCGCCGACTTCGAGGCGTCGGCGCAACGGGTGCCCCAGATCCTCGCCCGGCTCGCGGGCCGACCCGCCTACTCCACCAATCTCGACGGCAAGACCGTGCAGCAGCAGTCCCCCCGCGCGCAGACCATGCGGATGATGCTCGCCGTCCTCGAACGCGACCACGGCGGGGTCGAGGGCTGGCTCGCCACCCAGGGGTGGACGCCCGACGAGACCGCGCGGCTGCGCGCCAAGCTGCGCGACTGACTCCGTACGCTGCGGCCGTCGGGCCCTACTTCTTGGCCTTCTCGCCGTCGTTGGAGAGGGCGGCGATGAACGCCTCCTGAGGGACCTCGACGCGGCCGACCATCTTCATCCGCTTCTTGCCCTCCTTCTGCTTCTCCAGCAGCTTGCGCTTACGGGTGATGTCACCGCCGTAGCACTTGGCCAGGACGTCCTTGCGGATGGCGCGGATCGTCTCGCGGGCGATGATCCGGCTGCCGATGGCGGCCTGGATCGGCACCTCGAACTGCTGGCGCGGGATAAGCTCGCGCAGCTTGCCGGCCATCTGCACGCCGTACGCGTAGGCCTTGTCCTTGTGGACGATCGAGCTGAAGGCGTCGACCTGCTCGCCCTGCAGCAGGATGTCGACGCGCACGAGGTCGGCGACCTGGTCGCCATCGGGCTCGTAGTCGAAGGAGGCGTAACCGCGGGTGCGCGACTTGAGCTGGTCGAAGAAGTCGAAGACGATCTCGGCCAACGGCAGGGTGTAGCGCATCTCGACGCGTTCCTCGGAGATGTAGTCCATGCCGCGCAGGCTTCCCCGGCGCTGCTGGCACAGCTCCATGATCGCACCGATGAACTCCGACGGAGCGAGGATGGTGCCGCGCACGACGGGCTCGTGGACCTCGATGACCTTGCCGTCGGGGTACTCGCTCGGGTTGGTGACCTCGACGTGCTTGTCGCCCTCCATGGTGACGTCGTAGAAGACGCTGGGCAGGGTCGAGATGAGGTCGAGGTCGAACTCACGCTCGAGGCGCTCGCGGATGATCTCGAGGTGGAGCATCCCGAGGAACCCGACGCGGAACCCGAAGCCGAGCGCGACCGAGGTCTCCGGCTCGTAGACCAGGGCCGCGTCGTTGAGCTTGAGCCGGTCGACGCGTTCAGCTCGATCGTGCACAAGGACAAGGCCTACGCCTACGGCAACATGATGACCACCAAGCTGCGCACGCTGATCCCGCGGCAGGGCTTCGAGGTCCCGATCCAGGCCGCGATCGGGGCGAAGGTGATCGCCCGCGAGACCATCAGCGCCATTCGCAAGGACGTGCTCGCCAAGTGCTACGGCGGTGACATCACCCGCAAGCGCAAGCTGCTGGAGAAGCAGAAGGAGGGCAAGAAGCGGATGAAGATGGTCGGCCGCGTCGAGGTCCCCCAGGAGGCGTTCATCGCCGCCCTCTCCACCGGCGAGGAGAAGGCCAAGTAGTCCCGCGCCCCACCTTGTGGACAACGCCACGGAGACCCCGCACGATCGGGGCATGCTTGCTGCATGGGCGGAACTGGACATGAGCAC
>JALYVC010000193.1 GCA_030853445.1 Actinomycetota bacterium
GACGGGCAGGGGGCCGGCGACCTGGGCCGCCCGGCGCCGGCGCACGGTCCGGCATACGGTGAGGCGATGAGCGCCAACGAGGGCACCTTCGCCCATCCCAGTGACTTCTACCGGTACGAAGACCTCCTCGACGGGCGCGAGCGCGAGCGCCTGTCCGCCCTGCGCGAGTTCCTCGAGCGCGAGGTGCGGCCGGTGGCCGACGACCACTGGGAGCGGGGCGAGTTCCCCCACCACCTGGTGCCGGCGCTGAAGGACCTGGGCATCGCCGGCTCGACCTATGCGGGCTACACGCCTGACGGGGGTGAGCCGATGCGACGCCTCTTCGACGGTTTCGTGGCCCTCGAGATGTCGCGGGTCGACCAGTCGTTCGGCACGTTCTGGGGCGTCCACACCGGGCTGGCCTTCGCGAGCATCTACCACTGCGGCTCCGACGAGCAGCGGCAGCGGTGGCTGCCGGGAATGCTCGACTTCACGACGATCGGGGCCTTCGCGCTCACCGAGCCCGAGCACGGCTCCGACGTCGCCGGGGGGCTCGAGACGACCGCCCGCAAGGTCGACGGCGGGTGGGTGCTCGACGGCGCCAAGCGGTGGATAGGGAACGCGACCTTCGCCGACGAGATCGTGGTGTGGGCCAAGCAGGAGGGTGGGGAGGACGCCGGAGAGGTCCTCGGCTTCGTCGTCGAGCGTGAGACCCCCGGCGTCGAGACGAGCAAGATCGAGGGCAAGATCGCCCTGCGCGCGGTGCAGAACGCCGACATCAGGCTGACCGACGTGCACGTGCCCGACGACCGCCGCCTGACGCGGGCCCGCAGCTTCGCCGACACGGCCAACGTCCTGCGGATCACCCGGGGAGGCGTGGCCTGGGGTGCCGTCGGGCTGCAGATGGGGGCCTACGAGAGGGCCCTCGCCTACACCGTCGAGCGCAAGCAGTTCGGAAGGCCGCTCGCGGCCTTCCAGCTCGTGCAGGACCACCTGGCGAGCATGCTCGCCAACATCACCTGCTCGCTCGGCCTCGTCGTGCGCCTGGCCCAGATGCAGGACGCGGGTGTCGAGCAGGAAGAGCACGCGGCCCTGGCCAAGGCGACGACCTCCACCCTCATGCGCCAGACCGTGGCGCGGGCCCGTGAGGTGATGGGCGGCAACGGCATCGTGCTCGAGCACGGCGTGGCCCGCTACTTCGCCGACGCCGAGGCCGTCTACTCCTACGAGGGCACCCGCGAGGTGAACCAGCTCATCGTCGGCCGGGCGGTCACCGGGCACAGCGCCTTCGTGTGACTCGCACGACCAGCCGGGTCCTCGCCCCCACCGCTCGCTAGGGTAGGGCCCCATGGAGGGTTACGTCACCGTCGGCGCGGTCGTGCTCAGCGGCATCGTGCTGGTGCTCGCCGCCGCCGTCGCGCGCCGGCTCCTCGCCCCCCGGGTGCCGACGGCCGCCAAGCTGACGACCTACGAGTCGGGGGTCGACCCCGTGGGCGCCGACTGGGCCCAGGTCAACGTGCGCTACTTCGTCTTCGCGTTCCTCTACGTCATCTTCGCCGTCGACGCGGTCTACCTCTTCCCCTGGGCGACGGTGATCCGCGACCCCGACCTGGGCGCTGCGTCCCTGGCCGAGATGGGCATCTTCGTCGCCGTCCTCGTCATCGGCCTCGGGCACGCCGCACGCCGCGGCCTGCTGCGCTGGGTCTGAGCGGGTGACCCGGTGACCACCGACCTCCCGCTGCCCACCGTGCGGCCCAAGGTGGGCGTGCTGGCCGAGCACGCCCCCCAGCCGATGCGGGTCGTGCTCAACTGGGGTCGTCGCTACAGCCTGTGGGTCTTCAACTTCGGGCTCGCCTGCTGCGCCATCGAGTTCATCGCTGCGTCGATGTCGCGGCACGACTTCATCCGGCTCGGCGTCATCCCCTTCGCCCCAGGCCCCCGCCAGGCCGACCTCATGGTCGTCTCGGGCACGGTCACCGACAAGATGGCGCCCGCGATCCGCCGGCTCTACGACCAGATGCCGGAGCCGAAGTACGTCATCTCCTTCGGGGCGTGCTCCAACTCCGGCGGCCCCTACTGGGACTCCTACTGCGTGATGAAGGGCGTCGACACGATCATCCCCGTCGACGTCTACGTGCCCGGCTGCCCGCCGCGCCCCGAGGCGCTGCTGCAGGGCATCGTCAAGCTGCAGGAGAAGATCGCGGCCGAGCGCATCACCTCCCAGGGCCTGGCCCGCCGGTATGCCGGGGGTCGTCTCGCGTCGGCCGCCGAGGTCCAGCGCGGTCCGGTCAGACCCGACCAGGGCGGCCGGCTGCCCGGCCGCGGGGACGCCCTCACCCCACGCCCCGGAGCCGGGACGGGCCCGAC
>JALYVC010000198.1 GCA_030853445.1 Actinomycetota bacterium
GAGGTCGAGCCGCAGCCGGCGAGCCCCACCACCGCGGCGGCGCCGAGCCCCAGGGCGCCGGCGGAGCGGACGAGGGTGCGACGGTCGACCTGGGACTGCGACATGGGTCCTCCTCGGGGAGTGAAAGCGGGACGACGCGGCGGCGCGGGCCGGTGTACTGACGGGCAGCTTCGCCTTGTCAACGTCCGGCGTGTGGGAAAGGTTTCGGGCAGTTCGCACGGAAGGCCCACGACCCGTGGAGTTCACGGAAACAGGGCGAGACTGCGCCTTGGGCCTTGGGCCGTTGGTCCACCCGGAGGTGGGCGTTGACCTACAACGATCTCACGGTGTGGCTGCAGGCCTGCGTCCGGGGTGCTGGGGACCCCGCACCCCCGTGGGTCAGGGTGCCCCGTACTCGCCTGTTGACCTGCTAAGACGTGACTTGTCCGGGGCCCTCGGTTTCCAGTTGGTCTCACCTTGGTCGTTTCGCTTGACACCCCCCCCTGGATAGACCAATCTTTGGGCGCACCGGCCAGATGGCTGTCCGGTGTCGCGCCGACCTCGGCGCAACGGCTCAACCGACGCTCCCGTCGGCAGATCTCTGGAGGACTTACTTGCTGCGGACACGCACTCTCGTCAATTTGGCTGCCCTCGGCACGGTGGGCGCACTCGCCCTGTCGGCCTGTTCCAACTCGACGGGCACGGGGGGTGGACTGGGTTCCAAGGACGCGGGTGGTGCTGGGGGTTCGGGGTCCGTCTACACGGTCGCCTTCCAGGGTCCGCTGTCCGGTGACAACCAGCAGCTGGGCATCAACGAGGTCAACGGCGCCCAGCTCGCGGTCGAGCAGGCCAACGCCACGGGCAACCTCGGCTTCACCCTCAAGCTGCTCAAGGCCGACGACGGTGGTGAGGCCTCCAAGGCCCCGGCCGCCGCGGCGCAGATCCTTCAGGACCCGACGGTGATGGGGGTCGTCGGGCCCTCCTTCTCCGGCACCAGCAAGGCCGTCGGCACGAGCTTCGGTAGTGCCGGCCTGGCCATCGTCAACCCCTCGGCCAGCAATGGGACCCTGCAGACGCTGGGGTTCAAGACCTGGCACCGCATCGTGCCCAACGACTTCGCCGAAGGACCGGCCATGGCCGACTGGCTGGCCAAGAAGTCGCAGAAGGTCTTCGTCCTCAACGACCTGTCCGACTACGGCGCAGGTGTGGCCGGGGCCGTCGAGAAGGAGCTCAAGGCCAAGGGCATCGCGGTCGTGACCGCCGGGGTCGACGCCAAGACCACCGACTACGGTGCGACGGCCCAGATCATCAAGCAGTCGGGCGCCACGGCGCTCTTCTACGGTGGCTATGACGCCCAGGCTGCGTTGCTGGCGAAAGCCCTCACGGCGGTCAAGTACACAGGGCTCGAGTCCGCCGGTAACGGCGTGAAGTCCTCGGTCTTCACCTCCGGTGCCGGCGCATCCGGTGACGGCTGGTACTTCAGCTGTGGCTGCCAGGACGCGACTGTGGCACCGGACTCCAAGGCGTTCACCGCGGCATACCAGACCAAGTTCAACACGCCGCCGTCGACCTACTCCCCGGAGGCCTTCGACGCGACCAACCTGTTGATCGACGCGATCAAGGCCGCCAAGGCCGCCGGCACCGTCGACCGGGCATCGGTGGACGCCCAGGTGTCCAAGGCCGACTTCAAGGGCATCACCGGCAACATCAAGTTCGGCCCGGACGGCGACCTGCCGGCCGGCGTCGGCACCGTCAACCTCTTCCAGCAGAAGGCCGGCAAGATCGTCTCGCTCGGAGACATCAGCGCCGCCAGCTGAACCGGAGCCGCACCGGCAAGTGATCCATCCGTGCCGAGGGCCTGCGTTCGTCTTCACGATCGCAGGCCCTTGGTCGCTCTTCCCTGCCATCTCGGGCCCTGCGCGTGACTGGAGATAACCCCAAGCGATGTCTGACTTTCTCACCTACTTCATCCTGGGCCTCACTCGCGGCTCGATGTACGCGCTCATTGCGCTCGGCTACACGCTGGTCTACGGCGTGCTGCAGCTGATCAACTTCGCCCACAGCGAGGTCTTCATGTCTGGGGCCTTCGGTTCCTACCTCGTCATCGGGCTCTTCGTCCACAACGGGGACATCCTGCCGTGGTATGGCGTCATCGCCGTCCTCATCCTCGGCCTGGCCTCCGGCGCCGCCGTCGGGGCGTTCGTCGCCTGGACCCTGGAGCGCGTGGCCTATCGACCCCTGCGTCGACGAGGGGCACCGAAGCTGGCCTTCTTGATCAGTGCGATCGGGATGTCCTTCTTCCTGTCGCAGCTGGCCGGCAAGATGTTCAACCGCCTGAGCCAGAACTCGTTCCCCAGCTACTTCAACCAGAACCAGTCGGTCCTCACCATCGGTGGGGCGAACGTGACGCTCATCCAGGCCATCGTGATCATCAGTGCGCTCGTGATGATGCTGGGCCTGGACCGGCTGGTGTCCGGTACCAAGCTGGGGCGCAGCATCCGCGGCGTTGCCGAGGACGCCCCCACCGCAGCGCTGATGGGGATCAACATCGACAAGACCATCTCGCGCACCTTCATCATCGGCGGCGCCCTCGGCGGCGCCGCCGGCTTCCTGTTCGGCACCGCGTTCGTGTTCTCCAGCACGATGGGCTTCATCCCCGGTGTCAAGGCCTTCGCCGCTGCGGTCCTCGGCGGTATCGGCAACATCCGCGGCGCCATGCTCGGTGGACTGCTCCTCGGGATCGTCGAGAACCTCGTACCGACGGCGCCATGGGATGGTTCCGGGGGGTGGATCGGACTGGAGTGGACCGACGTCGTCGCCTTCGTCGTCCTGATCCTCGTCCTGGTCTTGCGACCCTCCGGCATCCTCGGTGAGAAGCTGGGACGTGCGGCATGAGCACCTCGACCTCGGCACCGGCCCGTCGCGGGCCCTGGTGGTCCAGCCCTCTGGTGCAGCGCTTTGCGGGCTGCATGGCCCTGGGCTTCATGCTCGCGCTGATGATCGGCCAGCACGAAGGCACCCAGCAGGACTTCGGTCTGGCCTTCCGCGAGGCCGTCCTCGGCCCCCGCATCCTCCTGTTCCTGCTGATCGGCGTGCTCGTCTTCATCGCCATCACCTTCTGGCCGAGGATCAAGCCGCTGTTCGGTCGGTCGGGGTTCCGACCACTGGCCGTGGGAGCGGCCACGGTGGCGGTCTCGCAGACCCTGCTGAAGTGGACCGACTCTCCGGAGGTGGGCGACGGCAAGTTCAGCACCGTCGCCGACGCGGCCGGCCAGACCGGTTCGTTGGCGCCGCTGGCCCGGACCTTCTTCGGAAACAACGTTCCCTGGATCGTCTTCCTGGTGGTCGTCGGCCTCACGGCAGCCGGGATCATCCTGACCAACCGTTACCTGTCGTGGGTCGGGACCGGCCTGGCCGTCGCAGCCGCGGTGTGGGTCTTCGTCTCACACCTTGCCGTGGCCTCCCTGCTGCGGACGCCCGACCACTCGACCGGTGCCCTGATCGCCGCGCTGGGCTACCTCACCGTCGCCGCGTCCGGGGCCGCCTTCGCCCTGGCGCACGACGATGCGGCTAACACGCGGGCCTTCATCAACCGCGTGTTCGCCTGGCGTCCCGGTATGCCGCTGGTCGCCGTCGGCGTCGTCCTCGGCCTCGTCGGCCTCCTGGCCGCAACCTGGTTCTCTCCCGGCGACCGCAACGCCACGATGCTCGACACCTCCGCCATCTTCGGTGGCACCGGCCTGGCCCCGTTGGCCTCGGCGTACCTGGGCTGGCTGGGCTACGCCCTGCTGGTCGTGACGGCAGGCCTCGCCGGGTACGCCGCCTACAGTCGCGACACCCGCCTGGGCTGGGGCGCGGCGGGTCTGGGGGGTCTGGCCCTGATCCTCACCCTCCTGACGCTCTACAGCTTCAGCAAGCTCGCCGCCGGCTCGAGCTTCGACGGCGCCACCGGTCCGTGGCAGAACCTCGGGACCGGTGGGTGGTTCGCCGCAGCGGCCTTCTCGCTGCTCGCGGGCGCTGGGTTCGTCGTCGCTACCGTCAAGGGCGAGGTCGAGCGGTCCGCCCGCGTCGGGTCCGACGTCGTCGCGAACGGGCTGGTCAAGGTGCCAGGGATGGGTCGCGCGCTGCTCATCCTCGTCATCACCGGGGCGCTGTTCTACCCGCCCATGGCCAACCAGTTCTGGCAGACGGTCCTGGTCTCCGAGATCGGCATCTACGTCCTGCTGGCGATCGGCCTGAACGTCGTCGTCGGCTGGGCCGGCCTGCTCGACCTCGGGTTCATCGCGTTCTATGCGATCGGCTCGTACACGACGGCATACCTGGTGGGCGCGCTGCCCCTCACGCCGCCGAGCTGGCTGCAGCTGCCACCGCTACTGGCGATCCCCTTCGCCATCGTCATCTGCCTCGTCGCGGGTGTGCTGCTGGGTGCTCCCACGCTGCGGCTACGGGGCGACTACCTGGCCATCGTGACGCTCGGCTTCGGTGAGATCATCCGGATCATCGCCATCAACAACCCCGGCAACCTGACCAACGGCCCCCGTGGTGCCTTCGGCATCGACAAGCCGTCGATCAAGCTCGGACCGATCAACATCGAGTGGGGCTCGGCCTCGCTGCAGTACTGGTACCTGCTGCTGGTCCTGATCGGGATCACCGTGCTGGTGTTCAACCGTCTCGAGCAGTCACGGATCGGACGTGCCTGGGCCGCCGTCCGCGAGGACGAGGTCGCGGCGCAGGCCACCGGCATCGACACCACCCGGATCAAGCTGCTCGCGTTCGCCATCGGAGCCTCCACCTCAGGCCTGGCCGGCGTCTTCTTCGCCAGCCAGATCGGCTACATCAACCCGGACAACTTCCTGCTCAACAACTCGATCCTCGTCGTCGCCTATGTGGTCTTCGGCGGGATGGGCTCGCTGCCCGGCGCGATGGCCGGTGCGGCGGTGTTGACCTGGCTCCCGGAGTTCCTCAAGGACCAGGTACCTGCCGAGGACCGCCAGATGTGGATCGGGGCGGTCATCCTGCTGATGATGATCTTCCGTCCCGCCGGTCTGATCCCGGCCCGGCGTCGAGCGACCGAGCTGCACGGCCTCGACGACGTACCCCGCGGCGAACCCCTGGCCGTCCCTGCTGGTGAAGGACTAGGAGGCTCCCGATGAGTGCCACGACAGCTGCCGGGCCCGACTCCACCGACATCGTCTTCGACGTCAAGAACGTCACCCTGCGCTTCGGTGGGGTGACCTCGATCAACGACGTCAGCCTGCAGATGTTCCGCGGTGAGATCCTCGCGGTGATCGGGCCGAACGGCGCCGGGAAGACCTCGTTGTTCAACTCCCTGACCGGGGTCTACACCCCGCAGGAGGGCAGCATCACCTTGGCCGGTCGCTCCGGCGACGCACCGCAGTCGGTGCTGGGCAGGAAGACCCACGTCATCAACCACATGGGGGTGGCTCGGACCTTCCAGAACATCCGGCTCTTTCCCGCCCTCACCGCGATGGAGAACGTCAAGATCGGCATCGAGACCCGGCAGAAGTCCGGGCCGATCTCCTGCATGCTCGGTCTGCCCGGCCAGCGCAAGGAGGAGAAGGCCAGCACGGCCCGGGCCCTCGAGCTCCTGCAGCTCGTCGGTCTGGTCCCCCGGGCCAACGACCTCGCCGGCTCGATGCCCTACGGCGAGCAGCGCCGTCTGGAGATCGCCCGGGCGCTCGGCACCAACCCCGGGGTGATCCTGCTCGACGAGCCCGCCGCCGGCACCAACCCCGTCGAGAAGCGGGACCTGGCGGACCTGATCCGGCTCATCAACCGGGACCTGGGCGTGGGTGTCCTGCTCATCGAGCACGACATGAAGCTCGTGATGAGCGTGGCCGACCGCCTTATCGTGCTCAACTTCGGCTCCAAGATCGCCGAGGGCAAGCCCGAGGACATCCAGAAGAACCCGGCCGTCATCGCGGCGTACCTGGGTTCAGCCGACGAGGGCGAGGCCGCCGAAGAGGTTGCTCACCAGCCCACACTGCACAAGCTGGCCGACGAGACCGCCGGGACGCACGCCGTCGGTGAGCGCCGTCGTCCAGCGTCGCCAGACCACGCCACCACGACCGAGGAGTCCGAGTGAGCCTGCTCGAGGTTGACGACATCGAGGTGCGCTACGGCGCCATCCGCGCCCTCAAGGGTGTGTCCTTCACCGTCGAGGAGGGGGAGGTCGTCGCCCTGCTCGGCGCCAACGGCGCAGGCAAGACGACCACGCAGAAGACGGTGTCCGGCATGCTGCGACCCGCGTTGGGTGAGATCCGTTTCGACGGTCAACGGATCGACGGGATGCCCGCCCACGAGCTGATCAACCTGGGCATCTGTCACGTACCCGAGGGCCGCAGGGTCTTCCCCCGGATGAGTGTCGCCGAGAACCTCGAGATGGGCGCCTTCCGGTTCAAGAAGCCTGACCAGGCGGAGCTGGAGCGGGTGTTCACGCTGTTCCCGCGCCTGAAGGAACGGATCAAGCAGAGTGCCGGCACCCTGTCGGGCGGCGAGCAGCAGATGCTCGCGATCGGCCGCGCCATGATGGGCAAGCCCCGGCTGCTGCTGCTCGACGAACCGTCGATGGGGCTGGCGCCGCTGATCATCCAGCAGATCTTCGCCATCGTCAAAGAGGTCAACGACGACGGGATGACGGTGCTCATCGTCGAGCAGAACGCCGCTCAGGCCCTCAGCCTGGCCGACCGCGGGTACGTTCTGGAGACCGGTGAGATCGTGCTGTCGGGCACTGGCAAGGACCTGTTGGCCGACGACCGCATCCGCGCGGCCTACCTGGGCGAGGAGATCGCCTCCTAGTCCCCCGCACCGTCCGTGGTGACAACGGCTAGCGTGGTCTCGCCGCAACGTCGCGGCCCGAATCCCAGGAGCCGATCGCCCATGTCTGACCTCCACGTCGTCGCCCTCATCGCCGCCAAGCCGGGATCGGAGTCGGTGGTGCACGACGCCCTCACCGAGCTCGTCGGGCACACCCGCCAGGAGGAGGGGTGCGTGCGCTACGACCTCTTCGAGTCGGCCGCCACGCCCGGCACCTACGTCACCGTCGAGGAGTGGACCGACCAGGCGGCGCTCGACGCCCACCTGGCCTCGCCCCACATCGCGGCGGCTCTGACGACGGTGGGTGACGCGCTGGCCTCCCCCCCGGCGATCCACCCGCTCACCCCGGCCTGACGCCCGTCGGCCGGGGAGCCGTGACCGCCCGGTGGGCGGTCAGGCTCCCCGGCGGGCGGTGTCGGGTCAGCGGGCTCGGGCGGTGCGGCTCGCCGCCGCCTTCTTCGCGGTCCTCGTGGTCGGCGTCGTCCGGGTGACCGCGCCCGCTGTGGTGCTCCCCTTGAGCGTGGTGCTTCCCTTGGCGCCGGTCGTCGTTATGGCCGCGGTCGTGGGGGCGGCCTTCTTCGTCGCGGCCCTCTTCGCTGCGGCCCTCTTCGTCGCGGTGCTGGCCGTCGCCGTGCGCTTCGCGGGGGCCGAGGCTGCCGCCGTGGCACGAACCCGGGACTGGCTGGGGCGCACCGAGGGACGGCCCGAGGCGGCCTTCTCGAGCAGCGGCCGCAGGAACTGTCCGGTGAAGGACTCCTCGACCTGCGCGACCTCCTCGGGAGTGCCCTCGGCGATGACCCGTCCACCGCGCTTGCCGCCCTCGGGGCCAAGGTCGATGACCCAGTCGGCGCTCTTGATGACGTCGAGGTTGTGCTCGATGACGATCACCGTGTTGCCCTTGTCGACCAGGCCCTGGAGCACCTCTAGCAGCTTGCGGATGTCCTCGAAGTGCAGACCCGTCGTGGGCTCGTCGAGGACGTAGACCGTGCGACCGGTCGACCGCTTCTGCAGCTCGGTCGCCAGCTTCACCCGCTGCGCCTCACCACCCGACAAGGTGGGGGCGGGCTGCCCGAGCCGGACGTAGCCCAGCCCGACGTCGTTCAGGGTCTTGAGGTGACGGGCGATCGAGGGCACGGCGGCGAAGAAGTCGGCGGCCTCCTCGATCGGCATGTCGAGCACGTCGGCGATCGTCCTGCCCTTGAAGTGCACCTCGAGGGTCTCGCGGTTGTAGCGCGCCCCGTGGCAGACCTCGCACGGCACGTAGACGTCGGGGAGGAAGTTCATCTCGATCTTGATGGTGCCGTCGCCGGAGCAGTTGTCGCAGCGACCACCCTTGACGTTGAAGGAGAAGCGCCCCGGGAGGTAGCCGCGGACCTTCGCCTCCTGGGTCTCGGCGAAGAGCTTGCGCATGTTGTCGAAGACCCCGGTGTAGGTCGCCGGGTTGGAGCGCGGGGTGCGCCCGATCGGGCCCTGGTCGACGTGAACCACCTTGTCGAGGTGCTCGAGGCCGGTGACCGTCTTGTGCCGACCGGGCACCTGACGGGCGCCGTTGAGCTTGTTGGCGAGCACGGTGTAGAGGATGTCGTTGACCAGGGTCGACTTGCCCGAGCCCGACACCCCGGTGACGGCGACCAGGTTGCCGAGCGGGAAGGAGACGTCGACCTCGTGCAGGTTGTTCTCGCGGGCCCCGATGACCGACACCTGCCGGCCGTCGAGGGGGCGTCGCTCGTCGGGGACGTGGATCTCGCGGCGTCCCGAGAGGTACTGCCCCGTCAGCGACGTGGGGTGCTCGAGCAGCCCCTGGACGGTGCCGCAGTGCACGACCTCACCGCCGTGCTCCCCCGCCCCCGGGCCGATGTCGACGACCCAATCGGCCATGGCGATGGTGTCCTCGTCGTGCTCGACGATGATCAGCGTGTTGCCGAGGTCACGCAGCCGGGTGAGGGTCTCGATGAGCCGGTGGTTGTCCCGCTGGTGAAGACCGATGCTCGGCTCGTCGAGCACGTAGAGCACGCCGACCAGGCCCGAGCCGATCTGGGTGGCGAGGCGGATCCGCTGGGCCTCGCCACCCGAGAGGGTGCCTGCGGGGCGGTCCAGCGAGAGGTAGTCGAGGCCGACGTCGAGCAGGAAGCCCAGCCGGGCCTCGATCTCCTTGATGACCCGCGCCGCGATCTGCCGCTCCCGCGGCGTGAAGTCGACCGCCCCGAGGAAGTCGGCGGCCTCGTTGATGGCCAGGGCGCAGATCTCGGAGATGCTGCGGCCACCGACGTGCACCGCGAGGATCTCGGGCTTGAGCCGGGCGCCCTTGCAGGTGGGGCAGGGCACCTGCCGCATGTAGCCCTCGTAGCGCTCACGGCTCCACTCGGAGTCGGTCTCGGCGTGGCGCCTTTTCACGAAGGGGACGACGCCCTCGAAGCCGGTGGTGTAGGACCGGTCGCGGCCGTAGCGGTTGCGGTACTGCACGTGGACCTTGTAGTTCTGCCCGTGCAGCAGGGCCTCCTTGGCCCGGGCCGGCAGCGAGGCCCACGGCGCGTCGACCGAGAACTTGAGGTCCTTGGCCAGCGCGTGCATGACGTTCTGGAAGTACTCCGCCGAGCCGCTGCCCTGCGCCCACGGCGCGATGGCCCCCTGGGCCACGGAGAGGTCGGGGTCGGGGACGAGCAGCTCGGGGTCGACCTCGAGCTCGGTGCCGATGCCGGTGCAGGTCGGGCAGGCCCCGAAGGGGCTGTTGAAGGAGAAGGACCGCGGCTCGATCTCGTCGATCGCGATCGGGTGGTTGTTGGGGCAGGCCATCGTCTCGGAGAAGCGTCGCTCACGCACCGCGTCGGGGTCGGACTCGTCGTTCCCCGGCCTGTCGACGAACTCCACCAGGAGCACCCCGGCGGCCAGCCGCAGCGCGGTCTCGACCGAGTCGGTGAGCCGCCGCTTGGCTCCGGTGTCGTCGCCCTTGGCAACCAACCGGTCGACGACCACCTCGATGGTGTGCTTGTACTGCTTCTCGAGCTTGGGCGGATCGGACAGCGAGATGACCTCGCCGTCGACCCGGGCGCGCGAGAACCCCTTGGTCTGCAGCTCGGCGAACAGGTCGACGAACTCGCCCTTGCGGGCCTGCACCACCGGGGCCAGCACCTGGAAACGGGTGCGGTCGGGCAGCTCGAGCAGCTGGTCGACGATCTGCTGCGGGCTCTGGCGCGTGATCGGCTCACCGCACACCGGGCAGTGGGGGCGGCCGGCCCGGGCGAAGAGCAGGCGCAGGTAGTCGTAGACCTCGGTGATCGTGCCCACCGTGGAGCGCGGGTTGCGGTTGGTCGACTTCTGGTCGATCGACACCGCGGGCGACAGCCCCTCGATGAAGTCGACGTCGGGCTTGTCCATCTGCCCGAGGAACTGGCGGGCGTAGGCACTGAGCGACTCGACGTAGCGCCGCTGCCCCTCGGCGAAGATGGTGTCGAAGGCGAGCGACGACTTGCCCGACCCCGAGAGCCCGGTGAACGCGATGAGGCTGTCACGGGGCAGCTCGACCGAGATGTCCTTGAGATTGTGCTCCCGGGCCCCACGCACCACGAGGGTGTCGTGGGCGCGTCGCGGCGCACCCGTCGCCGACGTGCGGGGGGCAGCAGAGGCAGGGGTGGCGGAGGCCCGGGACGAGGGGCGGGACGACGCAGCATTCACGTCCTCCACCTTAGGCGCGGCCACCGACAGGGGTCTCGCGCGGCCTCCGGGTGACGCGGCATACAGTCGCGCCCATGGTGACCGAGCAGGCCAACGCCCACGCCGACCCGACGGCGATCGCCGACTACGCCGTCATCGGCGACCTGACCAGCGCCGCGCTGGTCAGCCGGGCCGGGTCGGTCGACTGGCTGTGCCTGCCCCGCTTCGACTCCCCGTCCTGCTTCACCGCGCTGCTCGGCACGCCCGAGCACGGTCGGTGGCTGCTGGGGCCCGCCGCCGACGGGACCGCGGTCACCTCGACCCGGCGCTACCTGGGCGACACCTTCGTGCTCGAGACCACCCATGAGACCGCCACCGGCGTCGTGCGGGTCATCGACTCGATGCCGATGGCCGACGGTCGGCACGACCTCGTACGCACCGTGGAGGGCGTACGCGGCACGGTGCGCATGCGCCACGAGTGGGTGGTGAGGTTCGGCTACGGAAAGGTCAGGCCGTGGGTGAGCCGCACGACCGGGCCGGGTGGCTCCCACGACCGGGTCATCACCGCCGTGGCCGGTCCCGACCAGCTCGTGCTGCGCGGCACTCGGCTGCCCCGGCCGCACGACGGCCAACACGTCGACGACTTCGACGTGGCGCACGGCGAGCAGCTCACCTTCTCGACCACCTGGCTCGAGTCGCACCTGCCGGTGCCGCCCGACCTCGGCACAGGCACCACGCTCGACCAGACACTCGGGTGGTGGCAGGCCTGGGCCGACCGGTGCCCCTACGACGGCGTCTACCGCGACGCCGTCGTCCGATCCCTCCTCGTGCTGCGGCTCCTGACCGACGACACGACCGGGGGCGTCGTCGCCGCGCCCACGACGAGCCTGCCCGAGTCGTTGGGCGGCGAGCGCAACTGGGACTACCGCTACTGCTGGCTGCGCGACGCCTCGCTCACGCTCGAGGCCCTCGCGGCCTACGGGTTCGTCGAGGAGACCGAGCTGTGGCGGCGGTGGCTGATCCGCGCGGTCGCCGGTGACCCGGAGGACCTCCAGATCATGTATGCCGTCGACGGCGGCCGTGAGCTGCCCGAGCGCACGCTCGACCACCTCCCCGGCTACGCCGACTCGCGCCCGGTGCGGGTCGGCAACAGTGCCGTCGACCAGCGGCAGACCGACGTGCTCGGAGAGGTCATGACCGCCCTCGCGGCGGGGCGCGCCGGCGGGCTGCGCGAGGACGGCCGGGCCTGGCAGGTGCAGGTGGCCCTGGTCGACCAGCTCGCCCGGCACTGGCGTGAGCCCGACCACGGCATCTGGGAGATCCGCGGCCCCCAGCGGCACTTCACCCACTCGCGGGTGATGGTCTGGACCGCTTTCGACCGGGCCCTCTCGGGGGTCGAGCAGCACGGCCTGCGGGCCTCCCCCCAGCAGGTAGCCCGCTGGCGGGAGGTGCGCGAGGCGGTGCGCGCCGAGGTCCTCGCCCACGGCTACGACGAGGAGCGTCAGACCTTCGTGCAGCACGCCGAGACCCGTGAGGTCGACGCGAGCCTGCTCGTCATCGCCGAGACCGGCTTCCTGGCCGCCGACGACCCCCGGTTCCTCGGCACCATCAGGGCCGTCGAGGAGGACCTGATGCGCGACGGCCTGGTGCTGCGCTACCGGACGCAGGCCGGGGTCGACGGCCTGGCCGGTGACGAGCAGCCCTTCCTGGCCTGCTCCTTCTGGCTGGTCTCGGCCTACGCCCGGGCCGCTGCGGCGTCGGACGGCCCGGTGCGCGAGACGCTGCGGCAGCAGGCCACCGCACTGATGGACCGGTTGGTCGGCCTCACCAACGACGTCGGGCTGCTCTCGGAGGAGTACGACCCTCACGCAGGACGCATGGTGGGCAACTACCCGCAGGCCTTCTCCCACCTCACGCTCCTGCGGGCGGCCCAGGCGCTGACCGCAGTGCCGCCGGCCCCGTAGGCTGCTGGGATGACTGGCATGACTGGACGAACCCGGGAGCCCAGGGAACCCGCGACCCCTCCCTACGTCGGCGACGTGACCCCGGGAGGCCCGGCCCAGGTGCGGGAGCTGCCGGGGCTGACGATCCGCAAGCTCGCGGTGTCCTCGATGAGCAACAACGTCTACCTGCTGACCGACACGGCCACGGGCGACCAGCTGCTCGTCGACGCGGCCGACGCGCCCGAGGAGGTCCTGCAGCTCGTGGCCGCGGGCACAGGCCGTCTCGCCTGGGTCGTCACCACCCACCGGCACTGGGACCACCACCGCGCGCTCGCGGCGGTCGTCGAGGCCACCGGCGCCCGCACGGCCGCCGGCGCGGACGACGCCGACGCGCTCCCCGTGCGACCCGACCGACGGCTGGAGCAGGGCGACACCCTGCACGTCGGCGACGTCAGCCTCGAGGTCGTGCACCTGCGCGGCCACACCCCCGGGTCGATCGCCCTGGCCTACGAGGACGCCGACGGCCGCACCCACCTGTTCACGGGGGACTCGCTCTTCCCCGGGGGCGTCGGCAACACCAAGGACGAGGGCCAGAGCTTCGACGACCTCATCGCCGACGTCACCGAGCGCGTCTTCGACGTCTACGACGACGACACCTGGGTCTACCCGGGTCACGGCGGCGACACGGTACTGGGACGTGAGCGACCTCAGCTCTCGCAGTGGCGCGAGCGGGGCTGGTGACCCCACCCGCCCGTGAGCTCGGCGCTGTTCAGCTCAGCCGGGTGATCGTGACCTCGACGAACATTCCGGTGTCGGTGCCGCCGGTGTAGACCCCGGACAGCGGCGGCACGTCGGCGTAGTCACGCCCGTGGGCGACCTCGACGTGCAGGTCACCCGGGATGACCAGGTTGGTGGGGTCGACGGCCAGCCAGGCACCGTCCCACCACTCGACCCAGGCGTGCGACTCCCCGTCGACGGGCACGCCCACCGGGGCCGACTCGTCCGGCAGGACGTACCCGGAGACGTAGCGCGCGGGAATGCCCACGGAGCGCAGGGCCCCGATCATGACGTGGGCCAGGTCCTGGCAGACGCCCTCACGGGCGTCCCAGGCGTCGACGGCGTGGCTGGCCACGCTGGTCGACCCGGGCACGTAGGCCACCTCGTCGTGCACGAGCCGGGTCACGGCGGCCACCAGATCGGCCGGGGTCGGGCTCGCAGCACGCAGGGCCGCCACCTTGTCGCGCAGGTCGGCGGGCGGGCGCACCCGGTCGGAGACGTCGAGGAACTCGCAGGGCTCGACGTCGACCCCTTCGGCGGCCAGCCCGGCCCAGTCGAGACCAAGGCCCACCCGGGCAGGACGATGGACGTCGACGGTGCTCGAGGCCGTGACCACGAGCCGGTCATGCCGCTCGCTGACCTCGAAGCCGGTCACGTGGGTGCCCCAGTAGTCGACGTAGTCGAAGGTCCATGGCTGCGGGGTCACCTCGACCCGCGAGAACAACACCGTCTGCTCGGACGTCGCCGGGGGGGTCAGAAGGGGTCCTCGAGGCGCCAGATGTCGACGTTGGGGACGATCGGCTCCTCGTGCAGGTAGTAGGGGATGAGGTCCGGCACGTAGGTGTAGACGAGCTTGTCGTCGGCCACGCCGTTGCCGATCGCGTTCGCGACGGTGACGTTGCCGACCCGCATGGCGTTGATCAGTCCCGCGACGCCCAGCATGGAGTCGGGGCGGAAGTGCACCGGGTCGAGGAACTCGTCGTCGACGCGCCGGTAGATCACGTGCACCGGCTCGAGACCGTTGGTGGTCCGCATGAGCACCCGCCCGCCCTTGCAGACGAGGTCACGCCCCTCGACCAGCTCGACCCCCATGAGCCGGGCGAGCAGCGCGTGCTCGAAGTAGGCCGAGTTGTCGACGCCGGGAGTGAGCACGACGACGGTCGGGTCGGCGACACCGGCGGGAGCCGTTGCCCGCAGCGCAGCGAGCAGCTGCCGCGGGTAGCGCGAGACGGGACGGATCCGGTGGTCGTGGAAGACCTCGGGCAGCGCCGTGGCCATGGCGCGTCGGTTGGTCATGACGTACGACACCCCGGAGGGCACCCGCACGTTGTCCTCGAGGACCCGGAAGACCCCCTCGTTGTCGCGGATGAGGTCGATGCCCGAGACGTGCACGCGCACTCCCCCGGCCGGCTTGAGCCCGTGCACGACCCGGTGGAAGTGCGGCGAGCTGAGTACCACGTGACGCGGCATCACACCGTCGGCGAAGAGCGCGCCCAGGCCGTAGACGTCGTCGAGGAACGCCTCGAGCGCACGGACCCGCTGCGCCACCCCCCTCTCGACGGGCGCCCAGACGTCGGGCTCGATCAGCCGGGGCATGATGTCGAGGGGGAACGGCTGCTCGACCCCACCGAAGTCGAAGGTGACACCCTGAGCGAGGTACGAGCTCGAGAGGGACTCGGCCCGGGCCAGCAGCTCCTCGGTGCCGATCTGGCGCACCTTGTCGCCCAGCTGGCGGTACTCCGCGCGCATGCCCTCCAGCCCGAACATCTCGTCGTACGGCGTGTCCACCGACGGCCGGGGTGGCCTCGCGGCGTCGTAGATGTCGAAGGGTGCGCTCACGTACCGACCCTATGAGGTCCGTGTTTCTGTGTCATGTCGCGAGCCGACCCAGGGGACAGATCCCGCCGGAGCCCCCCGGGGGTCAGTTCTGCGGCCCGCGCGGCTCACCGACCAGCGCGGCGACCAGCTCTCCGACCTCGGCGAAGAGCGGCAGCACGGCCGTGCCCCGGTCGGACCCGTGGGAGCCGCCTGCGCGACCACCTCCGACGAGGCCGGTCGCGACGACCGCGACCGCGGCGTACCGGCCCGGGAAGGGCTCGATCAGCGCCATGTCACTGCGCACGCCGTGCAGCGAGCCCGTCTTGGACGCGACGGGCACCCACTCCGGGAGATAGGCCGGCAGGCCCTCGCGGAACTGCTGGCGCTGCATCACCTCGAGCGCCCGCTGCGTGTGGTGCGGGTCGAGGAGCCGACCCTCGCGCAGCGCGACGAGCACGTCGACCAGGTCTCGGGCGGTCGTGGTGTTGTCGACGCCCGCGGCCGCAGCCTGCAGGTCCATCAGGCGTCGCCGCAGGTGGGTGTGGCTCGTGGGGACCGCAGCGAGCGCCACCGCGACCGACGGCGGCCCGACGAGGTCGATCACCGCGTTGGTCGCGTCGTTGTCGCTGAGGCAGGTCATCAGGGTGAGCACCTCCAGGAGGGGGAGGTGGCCCACCGAGGGTAGGAGCTCGACCGGGCCACCACCTCCCACCCGCCGGTCGGGAGGAGGCAGGGTGACGAGCGTGTCGAGGGCCAGCCGCCCGTCCTGGCAGGCCTGCAGCGCGGCCACGAGGACCGCCACCTTGATGGTGCTCGCGGCCGGCACCACGTGGACGGAGTCGACGTCGACCCGGCGGCCGTCGTGAAGGCACACGCTCACCCCGACGCGCCCGGGGGCCTGCGCGACCAGGGCCGCGAGGCGCTCACGCAGGACGGAGGTCGCGGGGTCGGGCCCCCCGG
>JALYVC010000202.1 GCA_030853445.1 Actinomycetota bacterium
AGGGCCACGCGCTGCCGCTGGCCGCCCGACAGCTGGGCGGGCCGCCGGTCGCCGAGGTCGGCGAGCCGCACGCCCTCGAGGGCCTCACGCACCCTCGCCGTGCGTTCCGCCTTGGCGACCTTGCGCACGCGCAGCCCGTAGCCGATGTTGTCGGCGACCGACATGTGGGGGAAGAGCGCGTAGTCCTGGAAGACGGTGTTGACGTCGCGCTCGAAGGGCGGCCGGTCGGTGACGTCGACCCCGGCGAGCTCGACCGCGCCGCCCGTGGGGCGCTCGAAGCCGGCGATGATCCGCAGCACGGTCGTCTTGCCCGACCCCGAGGGCCCGAGCAGGGTGAGGAACTCGCCGTCGGCGATGTCGAGGTCGACCCCGTCGACCGCGCTCACGGTCCGGCCGGCGCTGGTGAACTCCTTGCGCAGACCGCGCAGCCGGACGGCAGGAGGCATCGGAACGTCGGGGCTCACGAGGAGGAGGCTACTGCGAGAACGGCGGTAGCGGTCACACGGTGGCGACCGGGGTCGCGAGGGACGAGACGAAGTCGAGCTTCTTGAGCACGGGGGCGGGGATGACGAAGGCGTAGAGGTCGTCCTTGCCCATCGAGCGCTCGATCTGGTTCAGCCCGATCGACAGCGGGATCCACACCGTGGTGACCAGGACGCCGAAGGGCACGCTGAGGTCGGTGCCCTGGTCGAGGAAGCGGTTGACGTAGGCGGTCTCGATCGTGTCGCTGATGTGCAGGAAGTACGCGAAGCACTCGGCGAAGTCTTCATACGGGTGCATCGTGGCGTACTGCGTGATGTAGGACTCCTCCCACCCGGCCGGAGGCCCTTCGGAGTAGTGCCGGTCGATCTCGGCCTGGTAGTCGAGTAGGCCTCGATCGGCGTGCGGCAGTGGGGGGCGGGGCGCAGGCGCACGACGTGGGGGCCCAGCGCGACCGGGTGTGAGAAGTCGTACGTCGTGCGGTGCTCGAGGGCGACCTTGATCGACATGCGGGCAGTATTCCGGAGGGGGGTGACAGACGCGCCACCGATCCCACGCTTCGGCGGCCGGTGGAGGCCGCAGGGGTCGGTGCAGCGCGCGGCGGGGGTGGACTTGACGCTGCGTCGACGCACTTGACGCCAGGAGCTCCATGCGTCGACCCCGTCGACGCTGCGTCAAGCAGCCGGGGGCGATCGACTCGACGCTGCGTCGACACACCTGACGCCAGGAGCTCCATGCGTCGACCGCGTCGACGCTGCGTCAAGTCGACCCGGGAGGCTCAGGGGTGGGCGAGGGAAGCCAGCAGGGCGGTCGAGGCGGCGACGATCGCCGACTGCGCCGTGGCCCGGTCGGTGGTCGGCGTGCCGTCGCCCGGCTGCGGCCCGTAGTCGCCGAAGAACGCGTGCACCCCACCCACCACGGCCGTGTACGTCGTGTCGGCCGGCAGGTCCGGGCGGCTGGCGTCGATGTCGGCCGGGGTGGCGAGCCCGTCGCGGGTGCCCGACACGGAGGCGACCCGTAGGCCGCTGTCGGCGAGCGACCCGATCGGGTAGGAGGCCCACAGCAGCAGGCCGGTGACCCGCGCGTGGTGACCCCCGGCGTACGACGAAGCCGCGACGCCACCGAGGCTGTGGCCGCCGACGGCCCAGTGGAGCACCTCGGGGTGCGCCGCGACGACCGCGTCAGGCGCGTTGATCGCGGTGAAGCCGATGTCGAGGGGCTGCTTGACGGCGACCACGAGGTAGCCCGCTGCGGCGATGCGCGTCAGCAGCGGCACGTAGGCGCGCGGGTCGACGCGCGCGCCGGGCTGGAAGACCAGGCCGGTGGTGAAGGGGCTGTTGCGCGGGGAGAGGGTGATGGTCGCCGGGCTGCTGCTCACGGTGACGTCGGGGGTGCCGGCGAGGGCCGCGATCGCGGCCTGGGTGCCCGGGAAGGGGACGAGGTAGAGCGTCGACCCGACGACGAGGGCGGCGAGCAGGCCGGCGAGCACGCGTCCGGTGACGACGGCCCCGCGCCGCCGCGCGCGCAGGCC
>JALYVC010000240.1 GCA_030853445.1 Actinomycetota bacterium
GTCGCGACCACCCCGAACCCCCCCTGCGGCCGGCTGCCGACGAGCAGGGTGCCACCCGACGACGCGACGCGCTCGCGCATACCGACGATGCCGTGGCCGTCGCCGTCGTCGCTGGCGGACGCCCCGACACCGTCGTCGCTGACCACCACCCGCAGCGACCCCGGGAGGGTCTGCACCGACACGTGGGCGGTGGCGTCGGGCCCGGCGTGCTTGAGCACGTTGGTGAGCGACTCCTGGATGACGCGGTAGGCCGCGAGGTCCACGTCGCGGGGGAGGGCCTCGAGCGACGAGACCGGAGGTACCTGCGTGGTCACGGTGAGACCCGAGGACCGCACCCCCTCGACGAGCGACTCGAGGTCGGCGAGGCCGGCGAGCGGGCTGAGGTCGGCCGCAGCGTCGTCGTCGCGCAGCACACCGACCAGCCGCCGGGTCTCGGCCAGGGCCGAGCGGGCGGTGCCGGCGATCGTCTCGAGGGTGCCCGCCGCGTCGGCACGCTGCCAGACCGAGGCGTGCTCGGCGGCATACGCCCCGCCGTCGGCCTGGACGACGACGACCGAGAGCGAGTGCGCCACGATGTCGTGCATCTCGCGGGCGATGCGGGCCCGCTCGTGCTGGGCGGCGATGAGGTCGCGCTGGTCGCGGTCGCGCTGGAGCAGGAGGTTGCTCTCGCTGAGCTGCGCGATGATGCTCTCGCGGCCGCGGATGATGTTGCCGACGACCCAGGTCAGCATGACGACGATGGCCAGGGCCAGCGCGGAGAACGCCTTGGCGGCGAAGGCGGCATCCAGCCCGCCGAGGCGCAGCGCACCGAGCGCCGCGCCCAGCACACCGCACCCGAGGGCGAGCAGCCGGGTCCTGAACGACGCGACGTGGGCCGCGACCGTGTAGACGACGTAGACCTCGGCGACGTTCGCGGGAAGCAGCGTGTCGACGAGGGCGAACTGCGCCAGCCCGACGACGACCATGGCGCTCAGGACGGCGACCGGCCATCGACGCCGCACGACGAGCAGGGCGAGGGAGACGAGGCTGAACCCGTCGGCGAGCAGCCCGAGTCCGGCGGCGGTCGAGAACAGGCCGAAGGTCAGGTAGAGACCCGCCGCGATGAGGGCGTCGACGAGCGTCGGGTGCGCGCGGGTCCAGGCGTAGAGCCGCGGCGTCAGCATCGCCCCAGCGTAGGGCGGATGCCCGGGAGCGGCATCCGCCCGCAGTCGGGTTCGGCGGGCCGGTGAGTGCCGGGAGGTGTCACCCGCCGGTCGTAGGCTGGGGGGGAGATGAGCACCCTCTTCGACGACCTCGACCTGCCCACCCCGCCCTCGTCACGACCGGCCCGGGGCGGGTCAACCGGCGTCCACGACGTCGACGAGGCCGGTCTGCCGCTGTGGGCCACGGGCGACGGCCCCGCCCCGGCCGCCGATGCCCGGGGCCGGGCGGACGAGCTCCTCGAGGGGCTCAACGACCCGCAGCGTCAGGCCGTCGTCCACGAGGGCCCGCCGCTGCTGATCGTCGCCGGCGCCGGGTCGGGCAAGACGCGGGTGCTCACCCACCGCATCGCCTGGCTGCTCGCTGCCCGAGGGGCCCGGCCCGGTCAGGTGCTCGCGATCACCTTCACCAACAAGGCCGCCGGCGAGATGAAGGAGCGCGTCGCGCAGCTGGTCGGGCCAGCCGCCAAGGCCATGTGGGTCATGACCTTCCACTCGGCGTGCGTGCGCATCCTGCGCCGCGAGGCGCACCGTCTCGGGCTGAAGTCGACCTTCTCGATCTACGACGCCGCCGACAGCCAGCGCCTCATGGCGCTCGTGCTGCGCGATCTCGACCTCGACGCGAAGCGCTACCCCCCGCGCTCCTTCTCGCACGCGGTCAGCAACCTCAAGAACGACCTCGTCGACGAGGAGACCTATGCCGCACGCGTGGCCGTGGACGGCAGCCACCACGACCAGCGGGTCGTGGAGGCCTACGCGGGCTACCAGCGACGGCTGCGCCAGGCCAACGCGATGGACTTCGACGACCTCATCATGTCGACCGTGCACCTGCTGCAGGCCTTTCCCGAGGCCGCCGAGCACTACCGCCGCCGCTTCCGCCACATCCTCGTCGACGAGTACCAGGACACCAACGTCGCGCAGTACCAGCTGGTCAAGGAGCTCGTCGGGCCGCCGCTGCCCGGCGGGGCACCGGCCCACGTCGTGCCGCCGGGTGAGCTGTGCGTGGTCGGTGACGCCGACCAGTCGATCTACGCCTTCCGCGGCGCCACGATCCGCAACATCGTCGAGTTCGAGCAGGACTACCCCGACGCGCGCACCATCCTGCTCGAGCAGAACTACCGCTCCACCCAGACGATCCTGAGGGCGGCCAACTCCGTCATCGCCCGCAACGAGGGCCGCCGCGCGAAGAACCTGTGGACGGCCACCGGTGACGGGGCGCAGATCGTGGGCTACGTGGCCGACAGCGAGCACGACGAGGCGGCGTTCGTCGCGCGGCAGATCGACGAGCTGGGCGACAAGGAGGGGGTCCGACCCAAGGACGTCGCGATCTTCTACCGCACCAATGCGCAGTCCCGCGCCTTCGAGGAGGTGCTGGTGCGGGTCGGCATGCCCTACAAGGTGGTCGGTGGTACCCGCTTCTACGAGCGCAAGGAGATCAAGGACGCCCTCGCCTACCTGCGGGTGGTCTCCAACCCCCTCGACACCGTCAACCTGCGGCGCATCCTCAACACCCCGAGGCGGGGCATCGGTGAGCGGGCCGAGGCCTGTGTGGCGCAGCTCGCCGAGCGCGAACGCATCCCGTTCGTCGCGGCCCTCGGCCGCCCGGAGGACGCCCCGGGCATCGCGACCCGCTCGGTCGCCGCGATCAAGGTCTTCACCACCCTGCTCGAGGAGCTGCGCGAGGTCTACGACACAGGGTCGGGTGTCGCGGGCCTCATCGAGGCGGCCGTCGAGAAGAGCGGCTACCTCAGCGAGCTGCGCCGCAGCCCCGACCCGCAGGACGAGGGCCGCGTGGAGAACCTCGCCGAGCTGGTCGAGGTCGCCCGCGAGTTCGACGAGGAGCGGCTCGAGACGGGGGAGGAGGCGTCCCTCCAGGACTTCCTCGAACGGGTCTCGCTCGTCGCCGACGCCGACCAGATCCCCGACGGCGCGCCCGGTGCCGACGGCGGTGTCGTGACCCTGATGACGTTGCACACCGCCAAGGGCCTGGAGTTCCCCGTGGTGTTCCTCACCGGAATGGAGGACGGCACCTTCCCGCACCTGCGCTCGCTGGGGGAACCCCGCGAGCTCGAGGAGGAGCGCCGGCTGGCCTACGTCGGCATCACGCGGGCGCAACAGCGGCTGCACCTGTCACGGGCCGCCGTCCGCTCCGCCTGGGGCTCGCCGCAGTACAACCCTGCCTCGCGCTTCCTCGACGAGATCCCCGAGGGCCTGGTCGACTGGCAGCGCACCGACACGGCGGTCGACGCGGCCCGCACCCGGCGCCCGATGCCGGGTTCGGCCATGTCGTCCCTCGCCGCGCGGCGCGAGTCGACGCGGGCGGGCAGCAAGCCGGTGATCCTCGTCGCCGGGGGTGACCGGGTCTCGCACGACTCCTTCGGTCTCGGCACCGTGCTACGGGTGGAGGGCGAGGGCGACAAGGCCATGGCCCACGTCGACTTCGGCGACGAGACGGGCGTCAAGCGCCTGCTGCTGCGCTACGCGCCCCTCGAGAAGCTCTGACCGGGGCCCGGTCGGGTCGTGCCCTGCCGGGTCGGCGCCGGTAGGACGCCGTACGGGCTGTCGTCGGCGCAGGCGTCAGTCGGAGGCGGTCGACGAGCCGCCTACGCTGCGCCCGGGCATGTTGCGGTGCGTGTTCAGCCACGGAAGGGGAGGCACGGCCGAGGCCACGGTATTGTCCCCGCCCAGGTGGATCTCGATGTGGGAGTGGGGGCCGGTCGAGTGGCCGGTGTTGCCCGACAGGGCCACGACCTGTCCTGGGCTGACCGACGTGCCGACGGCGACCTGGAGGCGGGAGTTGTGGGCGTACCAGCTGATGGTGCCGTTCCAGTAACGGATCTCGACCTTGTTGCCGTAGCCGCCCGCCCAGCCGGCGAAGATCACGGTGCCGCTCGACATGGCCTTGATCGGGCTGCCCACCGCGACCGCGAAGTCCTGCCCCGGGTGCATCGAGCCCCATCGCATGCCGAAACGCGACGTCAGGGTGTAGCGGACGTCGAGCGGGGTGACCCACCGGTGAGCCGAGGCCAGCGCGGCGGCGGCCCTGGTCGCGGCTGCTGCCTTGGCCGCGGCCGGACCCTGAGCCGTGCTCAGGGCCGGTGTCCCCGTCGGCCTCCTGGCGGCGCTGCGCGCGGCCCGCGCACCGAGAGCGGAGGACGCACGCAGCGGCACGGACACCAACCGGGTCTTGGCCTCGAGCGCATCGGCCTGCTCGGTCTTGCGCTGCGCGTCCTCATCGGCTTGCTGCGCTGCCGACGCGGGCAGGGGCGACCTCGGGGGCCCGGGTGGCGCCCAGGTGGGCTCCCGTCGTGGTCAGGACGATGGTTGCGGTGGCAACGGTGGGGAGCAGGAACCCGGTGCCGGCGAGGCGTGGGACGGGGTACAGGCGGGGAGCGCGGTGGCGGCCCGCATAGTTCTGCTTCGTCACGTGGGGTTTGACCTCGACCTGGGGGAGGGGAGACCTGGGTGGGTGCAGGCCAGCGAGCTCCCAGCACCGTATCGTGATCGTTTCGTGATGCCAAAGGGAGTGTCGAGACTAACCCGGTTGGCGCGGAAATGTCAGTGCCCGGAGCCGGGTGTGGTCGACCGGAGGGGCCTGACGCAGCCGGTGACGGCTGATCCGTCCTCGTCCAGATGGGCCAGGGCCTGCGAGATTCCGTGGACGACCGACGACATGATGGGGATGCTCGTGTGGCCCACGCCGTGGAGCAGGATGTTGGTCGCGGCCAGGTCGGGGTGCTCCAGGGCGGCCGTGCGCTGGGGGAGCATGACCTGGTCGAGATCCGACCAGTAGCAGATGAAACGGGTGCGGCAGCCCGGCACAGGCAGCTCCAGCTCGCGCAGCAGGGGGCTCCCGGGGCGCATCTGGCGGGTCAGCGATCCGGGCCAGGCGTAGGCGGAGTAGGTGCCCGCGTGCGGGCTCCCGAGGGTCACGAGGGTGTGCACTCGCTCGTCCCCCCCGAGGCGGGTCACGTAGTAGCGCGCGATTAGGCCGCCCATGCTGTGCCCGACGACGTGGATGCGCTCGTAGCCGGTCTGGGCCACGATGGCCTCGACCTGCTCGGCCAGGCGGGCGGCCGCCACGCGCACGTCCCCAGTGAGGATCGAGTAGTTCATCGTCGTCACCTGGTCGAACCCCCGGCGGCGCAGACCACGTCGCAGGAGCGTGAAGACCGACTGGTTGTCGATGATGCCGTGCACGAGCAGGATCGGGGTGCCGGCTGCCTCGACGTCCTGCACGAGCCGCCCCCGCTGCACGGGAGCGAGGTGCTCGATGCGGTAGCCCGCACCCCGTTCCTGGCGGCGATCCTGCCGGGGGTCCCCGGCCAGGCCGAAGGGGTAGAGAGCCACGTGGGTGGACATCCACAGCGCCTCGACCGCCACCCCGGCCAGGCCCGTGGGGCTGCACAGAGTACGGGCCGTTCCCTCGACGGCCGTGGCCGTGACGCTCACGATGCTGCGCACCCGGTGGACGACCGAGCCGGCCCCCGATCCGACCGCGCTCACCGACTCTTGCGCCGCGGCCCGGGTGCCGCCGACGGCGGCCTCGACTGCCGTGGCCGCCCCGGTCGCCGCGCCTCGCAGCCGCTGCAGCACCTCGGTCCCCGCGCCGGACAGGGCACCGCAACCCTCGGGGGCGTCGTCACCCGGGGTGCGCAGGGGCAGGCGGTGGAGGGCAGACATGGTACGACGAGGGTATCCGCGGGGCAGCGAACCCCCTATGGATCTGGCCGCCCTCAGCCGATCAGCCGACGGAATCAGCACGTTCGGAGACCCGGCCGACTGTCGGACTCGGTGTTCAACGACGTTCACAGGGCGAGACGATCGGCTCCGTCGACACCGGGCGCCTCTTGTCAAGGTGACACCAACCATGGCAAACGTGCGCGAACGCACGGATCGATCGTTCGCCTATCGTAAAGTCTTGGCAAAGTCCGTTGGTGCCCACGCGTGCAGCAGCGACGATGGTCAGACACCGAGCGGCCCATCCCCCCAGTGGGCCGACGGTGAAGTTGGACAGCTGGACCGGTTCGTCGCCCGCCTCCCCCCCGACGGTGCGACGGCGCCGCACGCATCACGTGCCGCGGTGGTGGCAGCCACCCGCAGCGTCCGACGTCACGCGGTGTGGGGTGGGCCCAAGGC
>JALYVC010000257.1 GCA_030853445.1 Actinomycetota bacterium
GGGGAGCACGCTCCCCCCTGCCACTCCCTGGCTGCCACAGGGGCAGGGTGGGGTCGACGGTGTCGGCCCCACACGGGCAGCCGTGGTCAATCATGTCGGTAGTGCGAACGAAGCGACGATAGTCAGATCGGGTGATTCTGTGCGGGGTCTGGGGGCTCGTCCGGGCGTGGCCGACAGCCCGACCACGTGACTGCGCGCCCGCCGGGGTCAGACGGTGAGCAGGATCTTGCCGATGTGGGTCGACCCCTCCATCAGCGCCTGCGCCTCACCTGCGTCGGCGAGCGGGTGGGTGCCCTGGATGACGGGCTTGACCCGCCCGGCCGCGATCAACGGCCAGACGTGCTCGCGCACGGCCGCGATGATCGTCGCCTTCTCGGCGGCGGGACGGGCGCGCAGGGTGGTGGCGATGACGGCGCAGCGCTTGCTCAGCAGCTTGCCCAGGTCGAGCTCGGCCTTGGTGCCGCCCTGCAGGCCGATCACGACGAGCCGACCCGCGGTGGCGAGCACGTCGACGTTGCGTGCGAGGTACTTCGCGCCGACCATGTCGAGCACCACGTCGGCGCCGTGGCCCTCGGTCGCCTCCTTGACCCGGTCGACGAAGTCCTCGTCCCGGTAGTTGACCAGGATGTCGGCACCGAGCGCGCGGCACGCCTCGAGCTTCTCGGCCGAGCTGGCGGTCACGGCCACCCGGGCGCCGACCTCACGGGCCAGCTGGATGGCCATGGTGCCGATGCCCGACGACCCTCCGTGCACGAGCAGCACCTGGCCTGGGCGCAGGTTGGCGGCCATGAAGACGTTGGACCACACCGTCGCCACGACCTCGGGCAGCGCAGCGGCCTCGACGAGCCCCACCCCGTCGGGCACGGGCAGCAGCTGGCCGGCGGGCACGGCGACCTTGGTGGCATACCCGCCGCCGGTGAGCAGTGCGCACACCTCGTCGCCGACCTTCCACTCGCCAGTGTCGCCGCCCCCGAGGGCGCTCACCCGGCCGCTCACCTCGAGCCCGGGATAGGGCGACGTGCCGGCAGGCGGGTCGTAGTGGCCCTGCCGCTGCAGCACGTCGGCGCGGTTGACACCGGCGGCGACGACGTCGACGAGCACCTCGCCCTCTGCTGCCACCGCGTCGGGTACGTCGGCCAGCACGAGTGCGTCGGGGCCGCCGGGGGTCGTGATCGTGATCGCCTTCATGCGCCCAACCTACGGCGCGCGTCCTCCAGCTGCGCAGGGGTGTCGACGTCGAGCAGGTCGTCGGCGGCCACCTTGAGCACGAGGTGCGGCAGAGCCTCGAGCAGGGCACCGGCCCGACCGGCGTACGGGGTCTCGGGCATCGCCTCACGAGCGCTCGCGGTGACGTAGGCCGTGAGCAGCGGGTGGCCGCGACGGCGTCCCCCGCGGGCGGTCGCCGCCACGACGCCGAAGTCGTCGTCAGGGTCTGAGAGGGCCTGCGTGAGGGAGTCGGCGAGCCGGCGCGCCGCCGGCCCGGCGAAGGGCATGTCACCGCCGAGCACGACCACGAGGTCGGTGCTGACAAGGGCCAGCCCGGCGTCGATCGCGGCGAGCGGGCCGCCGTCGGGCTGGTCCTCGAGCGCCCAGGTGACGGGGCGGCCGACCTCACGAGCGGGTCCGACCACCACCACCGGCCAGTCGGGGGGGAGGGAGGCGAGCAGCTGCCCGAGCACCGTGGTGCCGCCGAGGGGCTGGTCGAGCTTGTCGGCGCCGAAGCGGGTGGAACCTCCACCGGCGACGACGAGCGCAGTGACGCTGAGGGTCACGAGGGCGCCCCTTCCGTGCGTTGTGGCTGTGGCCGAGGCCGAGGCCTCGGCGGTGGCCTGTGGTCAGCGAGGCGCCGCGCCCCGTATCGGCCCATGAGACCACGGCCGCCGCTAGCATGACGCCGGTGAGCAGCCACGGACCGCAGGACACCCCGCAGGATCGTGGGGTGGCGGACGACGTCGGTGAGCCGATGCCGTCCTGCGAGTACCCCGTGCATCCCGAGCGACCCGAGCACACCGAGCACACCGGGCGTCCGGCTCCGGCGACGGTGACCCCGGCGTCGCCGGGCGCGCAGGCCGTCGTGGCCTTCGTGCTGGGTATCTTCTCGGTCTTCGGGCTCTGGCTGGTCGGTCCCTTCGCGATCGTCGTGGCCAACCGGGCCCTGAGGAGGGTCGACGCCGGTGAGCTCTCCCCGAGCAGCCGGGGCCTCGCGGTCGTCGGCCGCGTCCTGGGGATCATCGGCACCGTGCTGCTCGTGCTCGGGGTGGTCGTCGTGATCGGTGGCGTCGTCCTCTTCCGGGTCAGCAGCTCCACCGCGCCCTGACTCCGGCCCCCTTCGGGGGCACCTGGACCGGCGCGACCCCGTACCCAACTTTTGTGCGGCGAGCGCGGGTCTAGTCCTGGGAGTAGGTGCCCAGGAAGTCACCGATGCGGTGGATCGCGTCGGTGAGCACGTCGGCGTCGGGCAGGGCCACGAGCCTGAAGTGGTCGGGCTCGAACCAGTTGAAGCCGGTGCCGTGGGTGACGAGCAGCTTCTTGGCCCGCAGCAGGTCGATGACGAAGCGCTCGTCGTCGACGATGTGGTGGACGGCCGGGTCGAGTCTCGGGAAGCAGTAGAGCGCGCCCCTCGGCTCGACACAGCTCACGCCGGGAATCTCGTTGAGCAGCTTGGAAGCCAGCTTGCTCTGCTCGTAGAACCGGCCGCCGGGCACGACCAGCTCGGTGACCGACTGGTAGCCGCCGAGGGCGGTCTGGATGGCGTGCTGGCCGGGCACGTTGGCGCACATGCGCATGTTCGCCAGCAGGGTGATGCCCTCGAGGAAGTCTTCCGCCAGGTGCTTGGGTCCCGAGACCATCACCCAGCCCGCGCGGTAGCCGCAGACGCGGTAGGCCTTCGACAGGCCGGAGAAGGTCAGGCACAGCACGTCGTCACCGGCAAAGGTCGCGGCGTGGTGGTGCACGGCGTCGTCGAAGACGATCTTCTCGTAGATCTCGTCGGCCATCACGACCAGACGATGCCGGCGGGCGATGTCGACCAGTGCGCGTACGACCTCGTCGGAGTAGACCGCGCCGGTCGGGTTGTTGGGGTTGATGATGACCAGGGCGTGGGTGGCCGACGTGATCTTGGCCTCGAGGTCGTCGAGGTCGGGCGCCCAGCCGTTGGCCTCGTCGCAGCGGTAGTGCACGGGGGTGCCCCCGGCGAGGGTCACGGCCCCGGTCCACAGCGGGTAGTCGGGCGACGGCACGAGGATCTCGTTGCCGTCGTCGACGAAGGCCGTGAGCACCATCGAGATCAGCTCGCTGACGCCGTTGCCGATGTAGACGTCGTCGACCACCACGTCGGTGAGGCCGTGCGACTGGTAGTACTGCGCCACCGCGGTGCGGGCGGAGTAGATGCCTCGGCTGTCGCTGTAGCCCTGCGAGTCGGGTAGGTGGCGCACCATGTCGGCGACCATCGACTCGGGCGCCTCGAAGCCGAAGGGTGCCGTGTTGCCGATGTTGAGCTTGAGGATCTTGTGCCCCTCGGCCTCGAGCCGCTGGGCCTCGACGAGGATGGGCCCGCGCACGTCGTAACGCACGCCTTGCAGCTTCTTGCTCTGGACGATCTCTCGCATGAAGGCACTCTGTCACCCCGGGCCGGTCGGCTGACCCCCCGTTCCTGTGGGTGGGCGGCTACCGCGAGGCGCCGGGCTCCACGGTCAGCAGCCGCGGCCACGGGTAGGCCCTCAGCCGGCGCACTCCCCGCACGGCCAGGACGACGCTGGTGACGACCATGGCCGGTGCGCCCACCGAGGTCGTGGAGTAGGCCAGACCGTAGCCGCCCGGGAGGGTCGCGAAGGCGAGCAGGGCCGCGAGCAGGGCGAACGCGGTGACCGCGCGACGGTCGCGCAGGGTCGCCGCGAGCAGTGGCAGGGCCCACAGGAGGTACCAGGGGTAGAAGGCGGGGGAGAGCAGCGCGACCGCCAGCAGGGCGAACCCGGCGGCGCGGCACACGGCGAGGGGGTCGTGGGCGTGGCGGGCGGCGTCGAGCCACAGCACCACGAGCAGGAGCCCGAGCACGACGAGGGCGGCGACCCGGCCACCGGACGTCACCGACGCGCCTAGGTCGGCGCCTCCGACCCAGCCCGCGATGGTGCCCCAGGCGGTGGAGACCGCCGTCCAGCTCGAGGCCTGGCCGGGGGCACTCAGGGCTCCGAGCCAGCGGAAGCCGAGCCCGGTGGCGAGGCTGAGCCCGGCGAAGACCACGGCGGTCAGCGCCGAGGCGAGCAGGGCGCGTCCGACGACGCGGACCCAGCGGGTCGACCCGTTGTCGGCTGCCCACAGGAGGGCGACGAAGGGCACGGCGACCGCAGCCGGGGCCTTGACCGCGGTGGCCAGGCTGACCAGCAGCATCGCTGCCGCCCAACGTCGTTCGAGGGCGAGCGCAGCTGCCGCGACCACCCCCGCGACCATCAGTCCGTCGTTGTGGGCCCCGGAGACGAGGTGCCCGCCGACGACGGGGGTCAACACCCCGAGCCAGAGTGCTCGCACCTGGGCCCGCTCGTCACCTCCGAGTCGACGGGCTACGACAGGCACGCCCCAGGCGAGGGCGGCGACCGCGAGCACCGAGCCCAGGCGCAGCAGGGCCAGGGCCACCAGCAGGTGGCCGCCCGCGACCCCTGCCACGACGCGGGCGAGCACGAGGAAGACCGGCCCGTAGGGGGCCGGCGTGTCGAGCCACGTGCGCGCGACGCTGTCGACCCACGGCGAGTCGAGCATCCGCACGCCCTGCGTGTAGGGGTCGAGGCCGGTGTGGAGCATGAGCCCCTGCGCGGCATACGAGTAGAGGTCGCGGCTGTAGAGCGGGGCGCTGAGCACCAGTGGGCCGCACCACCAGCCCGCCGTACGACGCACCCACGCGAGCCCCACGGGCGCGTCGCGCAGGGCCCACCAGCAGTAGACGAGGGTGCTCATGGCCAGGACCGCCACGGACGCGGCGAGGTTGGAGCCGCCCTCAGGACGCCAGGGGACGATCCCCGGCCAGACGACGGGCGAGAACTCGTGCGGGACGGCCGCGCAGAACCACGAGGAGACGGCGAGGGCCACGCTCGCGAGCGTGCCCGTCAGGCGCCACGTCGCCGGCGAGCGGTGCTGTCGCGAGGGTCGCAGGCGGGCCAGCGCGTCGGGCGTCATGGGTCCTCCTCCTGGCGGGCACCCGGCCGAATCGGGCGCGCTCAGCATAGGTGGGCCGGTAGCGTGACCCCTTGTGATGGTGCTGCCCGATCTCGACCTGGTCTTCCTGGCCTACAACAAGGCAGGGTCGAGCTCGATCGAGGCCGCGCTGCGGGGGCACCGGTCGACGGTGTGGGAGGCCTACGCGCGGGTCGGGCACAAGGCGCTGCGGCGGCCCGGCCCCTGGAAGCACATGAACGCGCGCGAGTTCGAGCGGCTCTTCGGGTGGCGCTCGGGGGTGATCGGGATGCACCGGGTCGCCGTCGTGCGCAACCCGTGGGACCGGATGGTCTCGGTCTACCACTACCAGCGCCAGACGGTGCCCGACAAGCACGAGAAGGCGACCTCGCTCGACTTCCGCGACTACGTGCTGAGCGGCGGCTCGGGCTCGGCCTTCACGACCTTCGCCGACTTCGCCGGTGACGGGCAGGGCGCGCTCAAGGTCGACACCGTGCTGCGGGTCGAGTCGCTCGACGACGACTTCTCCACCCTCTGCGCCGCCCGTGGGCTGACCGGGGTCTCCTTGCCGCGCAAGAACACCAGTGCCAGGGGTGACTACCGGGAGATGTACGACGACGAGACCCATGCCGTGGTGGCGCGGGCCTTCGCCGTCGACATCGAGCGCTTCGGCTACGCCTTCTGACCCACGGCCGACGAGGTCGTCATCCCCTCGCTGTGGCGGGGCCGCAGGGTCGAGGTGTCTGACCGTGTATATGCAGAACCGATGGCCGCTGACGGTTGACAACCGGCGCTCGTGGGGCGACGGTGAGGGGACCTACAGCAGCGTGGGGTGGCTCCCTGGAGCGAGACGGCCGAGGCCGCCGCTCCCTGGTAGATCCCGAGACCATCATGACCTTCACCGTCCTGCCGTCATCCGACGACACGTCGACCAGCCCGACCAGCCCGACCAGCCCGACCAGTTCGAGCACGTCGGCCGGGCGCACCGGCCCACCCAGCCCGGGCACGGCCTCCGTGCGTGAGCTCCTGGTGGAGCTGGCACGTCTCGAGGACGCCATGCGCGTCGTACCCGCCCGCGTCGTACCCGCCTGCGGCGGGCGAGACGACCCGGCTACGGGTTCGGGGGTGCAGCCCGACCTCGCTGTCCTCGCCGCGCGTGAGCGCGAGATCCTTGCTGCGCTGCGGTCGGTCAGCAGCAGAGGGCAGGGGTGAGAAGGAGCGACGGTTAGCGTGAGGGGCATGGACACCTTCCTGCTCGGCTCCCTGCCAGTGCACCGCGTCGGCTTTGGCGCGATGCAGCTGCCCGGCCCCGGCGTCCTGGGGCCCCCGCGCGACCACGATGCCGCGGTGGCAGTGCTGCGGCGCGCCGTCGAGCTCGGCGCCGACCACATCGACACCGCGCAGTTCTATGGACCGGATGTCTCCAACGCCCTCATCCGCGAGGCGCTGCACCCCTACGCCGACGGCCTCGTGCTGGTCTCGAAGGTCGGCGCCCTCCGCGACGAGCAGGGTGGCTGGCTGCCCGCGCAGCGGCCCGAGCAGCTGCGCGCCGCCGTCGAGGACAACCTGCGCAGCCTCGGCGTCGAGCAGCTGGGCGCGGTCAACCTGCGGCTGATGGACGGGGAGCACGAGCTGCCCGCCGACCAGCAGGTGACCCTGGAGGACCAGCTCGGCGAGATGGTCGCCCTGCGGCAGGAGGGCAAGATCGCCGGCATCGGCATCTCCACCGCGAGGCCGACGTGCTCGACCTCTGCCATGGTTCCGGCATCGCCTACGTGCCCTAGTTCCCGCTCGGCTCGGCCTTCCCGCATCTGCCCAAGGTGACCGACAACGCCGTCGTCCAGGCCGTCGCTGCCGGCGGGGCGCCACCCCGGCCCAGGTCGGGCTCGCGTGGCTGCTCGCGCACCGCGAAAACGTGCTGTTGATCCCGAGCACCTCGAGCCTCGCGCACCTCGAGGAGAACCTGACGGTGGCCGAGCTCGAGCTCACCGCCGACGACGTCGCCGAGCTCGAGAGCAGCACCTGACGCAGCAGTCCCGGGTTGCTGGCTCGGTCAGCGGCGAACCGTCTGGCGCGCCGAGCGTCGTGAGGACGGTGATGTCGACGTGTACGTCGACGTCGAGGTCGCCGGTGGCGTCGTCGCCACGAAGGTGGCGTGTGGGCCGCCTTGCGGCGCAAGCTCGGTGCCGGAGCCCGACCAGGGTGCCGACATCGTTGCTCATCATGTTGAGTGACGTCGCCGCCGTTCGACGCTTCCCTGTGCGTAGGGGTCTGTCGTATTCATCGGCGAGCGCCCGGTGCCGTGAACCGGGCCGCCGCAGGACCGGACAGACGTGGTCGGCCAACTGCGACTCTCACGGAGCTCGGAGGTGCGGTGGGCTTTCCTGTGCCGAAGAGCCAGGTGTCGAAGAGGACGGACAGGTTCCGCCTGGAGACTCGCTCGGCAGGGCGACGAACTGCGCCGTGGTGACGTTCGCATCGTGGTGCCGCGTCGACCATTGCTTGAGGATGCGGAAGAACGCGTCATCGCCGACCTCCTCGCGGAGCGCCTGGAGCACCATGGCACCCCTGATGTACACCGGTTCTGCGAAAAGGTCGACAGGACCCGGGTTGCTGATGTTCAGAGTCCACAACGAGTCGTCGGCTGGAACGCTGTCCCACTGGCCGTGGAAGATGTGAGTGGGGGTGAACCACCCCTCGTGCTCCGCCCAGAGCCACTCTGCGTAGGTCGCGAAACCCTCGTTGAGCCAGACGTCACTCCACTCGCTGAGGGAGACGTCGTCACCGAACCACTGGTGTGCGGTCTCGTGGGCCACCGCCCACGCGTCCGACGGGTCCCCGGTGAAGAAGTCCTGTGAGTCGAACGGCCGGCTCTGCGTCTTGAGGGCGTATCCCGTGTTGATCGTACTGACCTTCCCGCACACCTGAGGACGGGGACCGCATTTGTGACCACCGCCGAGCTCGACGCGCTCATCGACTAGTGAGGGGCAAGCCGCGCACACCGACCATCGGTCAGGCGTCCCCGACGCTCATGGCCATCGCTTCGTCCTCCATCGACTCGACCGGTGTCTCGGAGGGCTCGGGCTCGTCGATGTGGCGCAGGTGGGGGCGGGTCGCGGCGAGCACGAAGACGGCGAGCAGCACCCCGCCGGCGCCGACCCAGAACGGCGCGTGGGTGTTGACCTCCTCGCCGAGCTTGCCGGCGAGGTAGGGCGCGACGGCGCCACCGCTGAAGCGTACGAAGCTGTAGGCCGCTGAGGCCACGCTGCGCTCGACCGGCGCGGCCTTCATGACCGTCTCGGTGACGAGCGTGTTGTTGATTCCCAGAAACAGACCAGCGACGATGACACTGACCACGAGCACCGGCTTGCTGTCGGTGCCCAGGGCCATGACGGCGAGGGTCGCCGACAGCAGGGTGAGGTTGACGAGCAGCGTCGGCACGGTGCCGAACCGGCGTTGCAGCCGGGGGGCGACGACGACCGACGTGAAGGCCAGGCAGACGCCCCACCCGAAGAAGATCAGGCCGATCTGGTGGGCGTTCATGTCGAGCGGGAAGGGCGTGTAGGCCAGGAGGGTGAAGAAGCCGAAGTTGTAGAGCAGTGCGGTGACGGCGACGCCGAGCAGACCCGGGTGGCGCAGGGCACGGAACGGGTCGGCGAGGCTGCTCTTGTGGGCTGCCGGTGGGGTCGAGGGCAGGGCGAACGCCGTGACGACGACCGCGATGACCATGAGGACCGAGACGCCGAAGAACGGGCCGCGCCAGGAGATGCCGCCGAGCAGGCCGCCGACGAGGGGGCCGACCGCGATGCCGATACCGAGGGCGGCTTCATACAGGATGATGGCCTGGGCGACCGAGCCGCGTGAGGCACTGACGATGGTCGCCAGGGCGGTCGCGACGAAGAGTGCGTTGCCGAGCCCCCACAGGGCGCGCCAGCCGACGATGCCCATGACGGTGCTCGACGAGCCCGCGAGGCCGGCGCCCACGATGATGATGAGCAGGCCGAGCAGCAGCGTCTTCTTGGCGCCGATGCGGCTCGAGATGACGCCGGTGACGAGCATCGCCAGGCCCATGACGGCCATGTAGCTCGTGAAGAGCAGTGAGACCTGCGACGGGCTCGCATCGAGCTGGTCGGCGATCGGCTTGAGGATGGGGTCGACGAGCCCGATGCCCATGAAGGCGATCACGGACGCGAACGCGACGGCCCAGACGGCCTTGGGTTGGCGCGACATGTGCGGTCTCACTGCTCCTTGCTGAGGTGGCTGGTGGTGCTCGGGGTGGACGCGTCGGCGAGCAGTCGGCGCAGGATGGGGACGGCCGCGGCGAGCACGTCGTGCTCCTGGGGCTCGAGAGTGGCCAGGTAGGGAGCGACGGCCGCCGCACGGGCCTCGCGGGCGGCCTCGAGCTGGTGGTGCCCGGCGGGCGTGGTCGAGACCAGCACGGCCCGCGCGTCGCTCGGGTCGGTGACGCGGGTGACGAGACCGGCCGCCTCGAGCCGTTTTACCTGTGCGGTCATCGTCGGCTGGGTGCAGCGGTCGAGGGCGGCGAGCTCGCTGACGCGCGATGCGCCGCTCTCCTCGACGAGCGCGAGCAGCCGCACCTGTGCGAACGGCACGTCGATGCCGGCCTGGTGGGTGGCGAAGCGGTGGAGCCGGGCCACCACCGACAGCAGCTCGGCACCGACGGTGTCGGTCTCCAGGAGTGGCGAGCGGTTGGGCACGTCAACCAGTTTTGCATAGAGAGCCTATGTATCTCAAGCCGGGGCCCTGCGCCTCAGATCCCCGGGGGCTCCGTGTCGGCCCAGGTGACCACGCGCCACCCGTCCCGCGGGCTGCCGTCGAGCACGACGACGGCGGTGTTGCCCAGGCGGCTGTCGGCAACGAAGCCGCGGTCCACGTTGGCGGCGCGCACCCCGGCCCAGGCCCGGATCACCGCGCCGTGGCTGACCACCAGGGCCGTCGACTCGGCGTGGGCGGCAGCGACCTCGGCGACGACGGCGTCGAACCGCGCCAGCACCTCGGCCCCGGTCTCCCCGCCGGGCATGCGCGCCTCGAGGTCGCCGTCGAGCCAGCGGTAGATGACGCCGAGGTAGGCCTCCCAGCGCGCCGGGTCGGGGGTCATCTCGTCGTGGCCGGCCTGGATCTCGCGCAGCCCCGGTCGGATCACCGGCGTGAGACCGCGGGCGGCCGCGAGCGGTGCCACGGTCTGGTGGGTGCGCACGAGGTCGGAGACGTAGATCCCGTCGAGGGACAGGGGCTCGAGCGCGCCGACGAGGGCCCGTGCCTGAGCGTGCCCCACGTCGGTCAGGTCGGCTCCGGGCACGGCGGTGTCGAGCATCCGGGCGACGTTGGCGTGAGTCTGTCCGTGGCGGACGAGCAGGAGGCGCACGGCAACAACCTAGGGCGTACGGCGCGCCGCCCACCCAGCACCCCGACGACTCACCTCGGGCGTCTCCTCCCGGCTCTCAGCCCAGGACGGACCCTGAGGTCAGGGCCACCAGGGCCGGCAGCAGCCCGAGGGTCACGGCGACGGTGTCGGCCCACCGCCAGGGTGCCGCGCCAGCCCAGGTGCGACGGTAGGCGCCGGCGAACCCGCGCGCGTCCATGGCGAGGGCGAGGACCGCCGCCGCGCCGAGCACGCCGACGA
>JALYVC010000277.1 GCA_030853445.1 Actinomycetota bacterium
GCACCACGGGGCCGGTGACCGAGGCGATGGCCAGGCCGGCCCCGACCACCAGGCCCGTGAGGACGCCACCCACCAGTGCCCCGGTGAGGCCCAGCCGCCACCACCGCCTCAGCACGACGTAGCGGTCGAGGGGGCTGGCGGCGACGTGGTCGAGGTAGGGCAGCTCGGGCACGACCGGGCCGCGCACGCCACCGGCGCGCACCGCGAGCGTGAGCAGGGCGACGACGAGCACGACCCCGGCAAGCAGCCCGCGCAGACCCGAGAGGTGGTCGGCCATCCACTGCGGGTCGAGGAAGCGGAAGAGCTGCTGCGAGGCGGGCACGCCGTAGGCGCCGGCGATGATGACGGCGACGTAGACGACGTAGACCGCGTTGCCCTCGCCCTGGTGCTCCTCGCCGGTGATGACGCCACGCGCTGCGGAGAGGCGGCGGCGGTCGGTGGCGGCATCGGTAGCGGCGACGACCTCGGCGTGGTCGGCGTGGTCGGCGTGGTCGGCGTGGTCGGCGTGGTCGGCGTCGTCGGGTAGGGCGTCGTCGGGTTGGGCGTCTGCGGCGCTCACGCCGGCTCGATGTCGACGACCTGGTCGGCGATCGCCTCGGTCAGCTCGGGGTCGTGGCAGGCGACGACGAGCGCGGTGCCCTGCTGCTTGCGACCGACGAGCAGGTGGCCGAGCAGGGCCCGCTTGTGGGTGTCGAGCCGCTGCTCCGGCTCGTCAAGCAGCAGCACCTCGGCCGGGCGCCCGAGCACCAGCGCGAGGTGGAAGAGCTGCTGCTGGCCCGACGACAGCTCGTGGGGGAAGCGGTCGTCGAGGTGGTCGATCTCGAGCGAGGCGAGCAGCGCGAGGGCCCGCTCGTCGGCGCCGTCGCCCCGGCCCCAGGTGGCGTCGACGAGCACCAGGTGGTCGACGAGGGTGAGGTCGCGGTAGGCCGTCGGCGCCCCGACCAGGGCCGCGACCGCCCGGCGGCAGGTCGGGTCGCGCTCGTCGACCGTCCGCTCGTTCAGGGTGACCCTGCCGGTCGTCGGCTCCGTGGTGCCCGACAGCAGCCGCATGAGGGTCGTCTTGCCGCTGCCGTTCTCCCCGCGCAGGACGAGGCACCGGCCGGGGGCGACCGACACGCTGACGGGGGCCAGCAGAAGCATGTCGTCGACCGACTTGCTCACCCCGTCGGCCACCAGGGTGGGCTCCGGGCCGCTCCTGCGGGGGGGCTTGGTCGGGCGGCTCATCGTCGTCCTCTCACCGGTCGCAGTGTGCCATCTGCGGGCGGGAGGTTGCTGGGAGCCTCGTGCCCGGTCGTCCCCGGTCGTCCCCGGTCTTCCCCAGTCGCGCCCGCGTGGCGCCCGCGTGGCGCAGGGCTACCCCTCATCGGCGCGGAGGTCACCCCGTCCGCCCTCCCGTCCGATCGGAGGGGGCGGTCACGCGCCAGCGGTGGCAGGGTCGGACGTGACCCGACACCGGCGGGCCATCGCGCGTGCGTCCCCCTGCCATCCCCTGTCGTCCCCTGTCACCCCCTGTCGTCCCCCTGTCGAGGAGATCCCCGTGCCGTTCCCCGCCCTGGCCCACGTGGCCGTCACCGTCACCGACCTGCAGCGCAGCACCGCGTGGTACTCCCGGCTCTTCGGTGGCGACCCGGTGCTCGACGAGGACGAGCAGGGCGGCACGTTCCACCACACCGTGTGGCTGGTGGGCGGTGGACAGCTCTTCGGCATCCACCGGCACCTCTCGCCGAGCGACGGTTCCTTCGACGCCGCGAGCCCGGGCCTCGACCACGTCGCGTTCGCCTGCGCCGACCGGGCCGAGCTCGAGCAGTGGGCCGGGAAGCTCGACGGGCTCGGGGTCGAGCACGGCGGGGTGGTCGACGCGGCCTACGGTTCGGCTCTGTCCTTCCGTGACCCCGACGGCATCGCCCTCGAGCTCTTCGCGCCGCCCGCCGCCTGAGGGGTGACGCCGAGCCCCATTGCCGCCGTCCGATCCGCGGGCCGTGCCCCTCGCGGGGACGTCCACCCGGGCGGGCGCGCCCCGGTGGACGACGGGCGACCCGGTGTCCCCGAGGGCAGTTAGGCTGCGGCAGGTGAGCACAGCCCTCTACCGCCGCTACCGGCCCGAGAGCTTCGCCGAGGTCATCGGGCAGGAGCACGTGACGGGTCCGCTGATGCAGGCGCTGCGCACGGGTCGCATCAACCACGCCTACCTCTTCAGCGGCCCGCGCGGCTGCGGGAAGACCACGAGCGCACGCATCCTCGCCCGGTGCCTCAACTGCGAGCAGGGCCCGACGCCCACCCCGTGCGGGGTGTGCGAGTCGTGCGTCGCGCTCGCCCGTGGCGGCCCCGGGTCGGTCGACGTCATCGAGATCGACGCCGCCAGCCACGGGGGCGTGGACGACGCGCGCGACCTGCGCGAGCGGGCGTCCTACGGACCGGCTCAGAGCCGCTACAAGGTCTACATCATCGACGAGGCGCACATGGTGACGCCGCAGGGCTTCAACGCCCTGCTCAAGATCGTCGAGGAGCCGCCCGAGCACGTGAAGTTCATCTTCGCGACGACGGAGCCCGAGAAGGTCATCGGCACCATCCGCTCGCGCACCCACCACTACCCCTTCCGTCTGGTGCCCCCGGCCGCCCTGACGACCTACATGCAGCACCTGTGCGAGGAGGAGGGCGTCTCGGTCGCCCCCGGTGTGCTCGGGTTCGTCGTGCGCGCCGGTGGGGGTTCGGTGCGCGACTCGCTCTCGGTGCTCGACCAGCTGATCGCCGGGTCGACCGACGAGGGCCTGACCTACGAGATGGCGGCGTCGCTGCTCGGTTTCACCGACGGCGAGCTCATCGACGCCACGATCGACGCGTTCGCCGCTGGTGACGGGGCCGCGGTCTTCGCGCAGGTGGACAAGGTCGTCGAGTCGGGACACGACCCTCGCCGGTTCGTCGAGGACCTGCTGGAGCGCCTACGCGACCTCATCGTCGTGGCCGCCGTGCCCGACGGGGCAGGGGCCGTGCTGCGCGGCCTGCCCGACGACCAGCTCGACCGGATGCGTGGTCAGGCAGCCCGGTTCGGCGACGGCGGCCTCTCGCGCGCCGCCGACATCGTCAACACCGGTCTGACCGAGATGACCGGCGCCACGGCGCCGAGGCTGCAGCTCGAGCTGATCTGCGCGCGCATCCTCCTTCCGGCCGCCTCGGGGGAGCGGGGGTATGCCGCACGGCTCGACCGCATCGAGCGTCGCCTCGAGGTCGGAGCAGGCGGGGGTGCGCCGGGTTCCGGGGGGCGACCCCCCTCGCAGGCCCAGTCAGCGCCGCCACGCCCGCAGGACGGTGGACCGCAGCACGGGGCACCGCAGCGGGAGTCCCACGAGCTACGGGAGGAGCCCGAGAGCCATCGCCCGGTGGCTCCGGCCACCGCCCCCGCACCCTCGTCGTTCGAGCCCACGGCGGCCGCGGCTCCACGCGAGACGAGCCTGCACGTGGAGCAGGGCACGGGCTTCCCCGCCCCGGGGTCGGCACCGGCCGCCGGTGGCCTCGACGTGGCCGCGATCCGTCGGGTCTGGCCCGACGTGCTGGCCCGCATCTTCTCGATGCGCCGCGCGACGTGGACCTTCGTCTCGCAGCACGCCCAGGTGCAGGAGTACGACGGACGCCGGCTCGTGCTCGGTATCGCTACCGTGGGCCTGGCCAACACCTTCCGGCAGGGCAACCACGCCGAGCTGGTGCGGCAGGCGCTCATCGACGAGATCGGCCTCGACGTCGTCGTCGAGGGCGTGCCCGCAACCGACGTGCCGCCGCCGAAGGAGTTCCCCCTGCCCGCCGACGACGGGGGGGTCTCGCCCCGAGACGACGGTGGCGCCCGACGCGGCGAGCCGGCGGGAGGTGGCCCTGCCCCCGCCCCCTCCGGTGGGGCGCAGCCGCGCCCTTTTGACCGCCCCCCGGGTGGGGAGGGCGCCGTCGTCGAGACC
>JALYVC010000278.1 GCA_030853445.1 Actinomycetota bacterium
GGACGAGTGGGTCGGCTCGCGCCCCTGCACCGCCGACGGCCTGCCCCTGATCGGCGCGACCCGCAGCCCGCGCGTCTTCGCCGCCGGCGGCCACGGCATGTGGGGCATCACCCTCGGCCCCGCCACCGGGCGCCTGCTCGCCCAGGCCATCACCACCGGTATGCCGGTCGCCGAGCTGGCGCCGTTCGACCCCCTGCGCTGAGGCCGGGCCGACCCGCCGCGGGTGACCTGCGCCCCGGTGGGTCAGCCCCGGCCGCCTCTCGGCCGAGAACCCCCGACGGTATGTAGCCTTGCGGGTACGTATCCAGACGGGTACATTGAATTCATGGACACGGTGCTGCAGGCTCTGGCCGACCCCAGCCGACGGACGGTGCTGGCGATCCTGCGGGATCACCCGGCCACTGCCGGTGAGCTGGCCGAGGCCCTGCCCATCGCCCGGCCGGGCGTGTCCCGGCACCTGCGGGTACTGCGCGAGGCCGGGCTCGTCGACGTGCGCCACGAGGCCCAGCGCCGCATCTACACCCTGCGGCCCGAGCCGCTCGTCGAGGTCGACGAGTGGCTGGGGGACTACCGCGCACTTTGGGAGCACCGGCTCGATGCCCTGCACACGGAGATCGCCCGAGGCAAGAGGGAGCAGAGATGGAACTGACCGCCACGATGAGGTCGCTCGACGACACCGCAGGAACAGTGCGTGTCGAGGACGTCTACGACACCGATATCGACGACCTTTGGCGGGCCTGCACCACCCCGGAGCGGCTGGTGGGCTGGCTCGCGCAGGTGTCGGGTGACCTGCGCGTCGGTGGGACCGTGCGGCTGCTCTTCACGAGCACCTGGGCCGGCCCGGCCACGATCGAGGTCTGCGACGCCCCGCACCACCTGCTGCTGACGACGGAGCCAGGTACCGACGACGAGACCCAGATCGAGGCCTGGCTGACCAGTGAGGGACCGCGCACCCGACTCGTGGTGGAGGAGCGCGGCCTGCCGGTCGCTCGGCTCCACCTCCACGGAGCCGGCTGGCAGGTGCATCTGGAAGACCTCGGTCGCTCGCTGGCCGCCGGCGAAACCGCCCACCACGATGGCTGGTCGGAGCAGGAGGCAGCCCCCGCCTGGCACAGACGCTGGACCGAGCTCACCCCGGCCTACGAGGAGTGCCGGGTCCCCTGACGCACGACGACAGGCGGCTGGGCGCCGGCCGGTGCGTCGGGTGTCGCCGACTCCGCGAGCCTGCCACTCCTGCAGACGCCGGGGTCGGTGCACGAGGAGAGATCGAAGCAGCAGGGTCGTCGCTTGCCGTGATCCAGCTTGTCGATGCTCACCTCGACCCGCCGCTGCCTCGTCGCGGCGTTCTGCGTCGCGCCCACCCAACGGACCCACTCCCACCGGGCCATCGGGGTGATGTCCCGCCAGACGTCCCGGACCCGCACGGGCGCCGCCTCGAGCGCGTCGGACAGGTCCTTCGGCACCTCGGGTTCCGGCCAGTCCTCGGCCACCTCGACGACGACCTGCACAGCGTCGCTGGGAGCCACCCCGGCGGCCCGGGCCCAGACGCTGTCGACGCGCATCCAGTGCCCGCGCCGGCCATCCGGCTCGAGCACGGTCGCGGCCTCGTGGCCGCCGAGCACTCCCCGGACGGCGACCTGCCCTCGGGACGGTAGCTGCGCACTCGCTTCCTGGGGGAGCCGCACCAGGGTCGTCTCGCCCACGACCTCGGGTACGGCGGTGAAGCTGATGGCCGACGCCGGGGCGTCCGCGCTCCGGGTGGTCACGGCCTGCAGCCTCCCTCACTCACCATCGCGGTGATCGCTCAGCCCACGGCGCCGGCGAACGGCCGCGCCGGCTCGAAGACCTCCACGGCCAGGACGGTGGGGAGGTGCCGGGCGATCTCCTCCCAGGACTCGCCCTCGTCGCGGCTGGCGAACACCGAGCCGGTGTTGGTCCCGAAGTACACCCCGGCGGGGTCCTGCCGGTCGCCGCTCATCCCCTGCCGCAGCACGGTGAAGAAGCAGGACTCCTGCGGCAGCCCCGTTCGCTGCGGTTCCCACGACGCACCCGCGTCCCGCGAGCGCCAGACGGCGGCGGCCGCATCCGGCGGGTACCGGCCCTCGGTGTCGCCGTTGAGCGGCACGGTCCAGACCGTGCGTGCGTCGCGTGGGTGGGACCAGAGGGGAAAGCCGAACGTCGAGGGCAGACCGGCGGTGATGTCGTGCCAGCTGCGGCCACCGTCGTCGGAGCGCCAGACTCCGTGGTGGTTCTGCTGGTAGAGCGGGTCGCCCTCGCCGGCAGCACGTTCGACGTGGTGCACGCAGAACCCGGTGTGCCCCTCGGAAGCGGCCGCCGGGTGGCCGTGGCCCTCCCCGTCGGCGGGGTCGGCCAGGTCGTTGCGCCGCTCCCACGTCACTCCACCGTCCTGCGTGGCGAAGACTCCGGCCGCAGAGATGCCGACCCACAGCTTCTCGGGGTCCTCGGGGTCGGCCACGATCGTGTGCAGGACGAGCCCGGCGGCACCGGGGCCCCACTCGGAGGCCGACGGGTGGTCGGTCAAGCCCTTGACGACCTCCCAGGTCACGCCGTCGTCGTCGCTGACCAGCAGGGTCGCCGGCTTCGTCCCGGCGTAGAGCCTCCTGCCGGCCCGCCCCAGCGACCACACCTGCGAGAACGCGTCGCCGAACGGGGCCGGCTGGTCGCTCCAGCCGATGGACTCGGCGAAGCCGGGGTCGTCCGCAGCCCAGGCGTCCATCTGGCCCGAGGTCAGCCGGGTCAGCGCCCACGTCCGGCCGCCGTCGGCCGAGCGCCAGACCCCGGCACCGGACCAGTCGCCGCCGCCGGCAGCCCACATCGTGCCGGTGACCCTGTCGCCGATGACGTGGTTGACCGGCCACCCGTCGCAGTACGGTCCGCGGACCTCCCAGCCGGTGCGACCGGCGTCACCGTCGAGGACGAAGGCGCCCTTGGTCGTCCCCACCAGCAGGTGGATGGCTGCGTCGGACATCCGAGGCCCCCTTCTCGCGGCTCATCCGTCCGTCATGGGTGGTGGACGGTTGCCTCCCAGTGTCACCGCGCGACGACGAGCCGGCAAGACCTGGCGCCGAACGAGTCCTTCCCTCGAGACCGCATCACCTCGACGTCGTGAGGGTCACGCCGTGGGGGACCGTCGCTGCGCGCTCAGTCGATGGGCGATGTCGACGGCCAGCCCGATCTGGTGGTCCAGCGCCTGCGCACTGCCCCACCACGACACCGACTCGACGACCAGTCCTTCGCCGGTGCGCTTGACCGACCACAGCTCGGCCGGTCGGACGACGCCGTCGCCGTGCCGGGCCGGCGGCCAGCTCTCGACCCGCCGGCGCAGCGCGACGTCGAGGATCCCAGCGGGATCGGTGTAGACGAACCGTCCTTCAGCATCACCCCGGGGCGCACCACGTGGGACCCGACCGGCCAGGCGACCGAGCCTCTTCACCAGGGCGCCGAGGTCGGACTGTGGACCGGCCCGGCGCACGTCGAGCAGCGGGACCGGCGTCCCCGTCACCGAAGGTCCGGTCCGCAACGCCGGACACACCCACCGCACGAACGACGACGGGTCACTCTCACCGGTCGGCGTGCCGTCATCGAGGTCGCAGTACCAGACGAGATCCGACTCCAGGGGCTCCAACCGGCACACGTGCTCGTCGGCGCTCGTCACCACCAGGTTGCGGTCGGCGATGACGACGTCGACGAAGTCGAACCGTGAGACCACCACGCCAGGACTCTAGTCACGTCCCGTGACCCTCGGCGAGGCACCGGGCTCCTCGTCGGGAGCTCAACGCTCGACCGGCGCGTCGGTGATACCAGCGGTCCGCCCACCGGCTCACCGTTCCGGCGCCGCGCGCACCCGGTTCGGGGTACGCCTGGACGGGTACTGGCGAGAGTGCGGCTGCACATCGTCGACAGGTGCGCCGCCCCTACCTCGACACCCACCGGAAAGGTCATCACGCCATGGACATCACCGAGGTCATCCTTCACCAGCACATGGAGCAGCGGCGCATGTTCGCCATGCTCGAGGAGTGGCCCCGCGACGACACCGAGGGCCTCGGCGCCCTCTGGCGCCGGCTCGCCATCCTGCTGGAGACGCACGCGGCCGGTGAGGAGAAGTACTTCTACCCCGAGCTGCTCCACCGCGGCGAGGGCGCCGGTGACGCCGACTCCGTGCAGGAGGAGACGCAGGACGCGGTCAAGGACCACAACGAGATCCGCGACGGCATCCGCGAGGCGGCTGCTGCCGAGACCGGGAGCGAGCGGTGGTGGAAGGCCGTCACCGACACCAACCTCGCCAACTCCGACCACATGGCCGAGGAGGAGCGCCAGGACCTCACCGACTTCCGGCTCAACGCGAGCCTCGAGCTGCGGCACGAGCTGGCCGTGACGTTCCTGCGCTTCGAGGCGATGACCGCGGCGCAGGGCGTCAAGCCCCAGAACAAGGACCCCCAGGAATGGGTAGAGGAGCACTCGGTCCAGGCCTGAGGCACCCCCTCGCCGACAGCGGCGTGAGTGCGACGCGGCGTGAGTGCAGCCCGCGCGAGTGGCCGTGTGTGGAGCCCGACCCCCGCGGGCCAGCCCGGGCTCCACCCGTTGCCACGTGACATCGACGCTCACCCCTTCCGGGTTGCTCAGAGCACCTTGCCGGGGTTGAAGATGCCCAGCGGGTCGAGGCTGTCCTTGATCGCCCGCTGCACCGCGAGGTCGCGCGGGTCGAGCTCACGGTGCAGGCCCTCCATCTTCAACAGCCCGACCCCGTGCTCGCCGGTCACCGTGCCACCCAACGCCAGCGCGGCGTCGATCAGGTCGTCGAAGGCGCGCTGGGCCGCCTCGCGCGCCGCGTCGTCACCGACCGGCGTGATCAGCAGCGGGTGCAGGTTGCCGTCGCCGGCGTGCGCGATGGTGCCGATCTTCACGCCGTGCCGCGCCGAGATCTCACCCAGCTGGGCGAGCATCGTCGGCAGCGCCGAGCGGGGTACGCAGACGTCCTCGGTGAGCAGGGGGCCGAGCCGCTCGAGCGCGGAGTAGGCCAGCCGCCGGGCGGCGAAGAGCAGCTCGGCCTCGGCGTCGTCGGTGGAGACCGCGGCGAAGAGCGGCTCGGCCGTCTCGAACGCCGCGACCACGGCCGCGGCCTCGACGTCGCCCGCCTCACCGGGGGTGTCGACGCGGACCAGGAGCAGCGCCTCGGCGTCAGCCTGGAGCCCGAGATGCTTCCACTCCTCGACCGCGACGAGGGTGTCGTGGTCGAGCAGCTCGAAGGCCGAGGGCGTGAGCCCGCGCCGGGTGACCTCCGCTACCGCCCGGCCGGCCGCGACGAGGGAGTCGAAGGCGCCGACCACGGTGCGTGGGGTGCCGGAAAGAGCAGGCCGCAGCCGCAGCGTCACCTCGGTGACGACCCCGAGGGTGCCCTCCGAGCCGACCATGAGCGCGGTGAGGTCGTAGCCCGCGACGCCCTTGGCCGTACGACGCCCCATCCGCACCACGTTTCCGTAGCCTGCGGGCCCGCCCATGACGGCCCGCAGGCCGAGGACGTAGTCGCGCGTGACGCCGTACTTCACGCAGCACAGGCCACCGGCGTTGGTGGCGACGTTGCCGCCGATGGTCGACCAGGGGGCGCTGGCCGGGTCGGGTGGGTACCACAGCCCGTGCTCGCGCACGGCGGCCTTGAGGTCGTCGTTGACGATGCCCGGCTCGACGAGGCACACGAGGTTGTCGGCGTCGATCTCCCTGATCGCGTTCATCTGCGACAGGTCGAGCACCAGGCAGCCGTCGACGGCGTTGGCCCCGCCCGACAGACCGGTGCCCGCGCCGCGTGGCACGACCGGGACGCCCAGGTCGGCGCAGACGCTCACGGCGTGCTCGACCTCGGCCTCGGTGCGCGCCCGCAGTGCCACGCTGGCGGCGCCGACCGCTGCCCACTCGGCCTCGTCGTGCGACAGGCTCGCGACGACGTCGACGTCGGTGACCAGCCGGTCGGCCGGGATGCCGCGACCGAGGGCCTCCAGCAGCGTGTCGCGCGTCGACCGCTCCTGAGTGGACGCGGTCGGGGTCGAGGACGTCGTCGTCATGCGTCCCACCGTTCGGCGCCCCTCGTGCGACGCCCCTCGTGCGACGCCCCTCGTGCGGTGCCACCCGGTCGATGATCACGAGTCCATGCGTACCGGGAGGGCCTACGGCTCTTGACAACCTACAACCATTTGGTTGTAGGTTGTCTCTGTGACCGACCGTGACGAGGACGAGGCCGATGCCGTCTTCCACGCCCTCGCCGACCGGACCCGACGCGACATCCTGCGCCGGGTCCTGGCGGGGGAGCACTCGGTCAGCACTCTCGCGGCCTCATACGAGATGAGCTTCGCCGCCGTGCAGAAGCACGTCGCCGTGCTCGATCGAGCCGGGCTGCTCAGCAAGCGCCGCCAGGGCCGCGAGCAGCTCGCCAGCGGCGAGGTCGCAGCGGTGCGGTCGGTGGGCTCCATGCTCGCCGAGCTCGAGACCGTATGGAGAGGTCGCGTCGCCCGGATCGACGACCTCCTCACCGTGCCGACACCCGAGGAACCTCTCTCTGCCTCAACCGAACCAGGAGCCTGACATGCCCGTACGCGACACCCAGCACGACCTCGACGCCCTGACCATCACCTTCACCGCCGACTTCGCCGCCCCGCTCGGCCGGGTCTGGGAGGTCTACACCGACCCGCGCCTGGTCGAGAAGTGGTTCGGCCCGCCGACCTACCCCGCGACCTTCGTCGACCACGACCTGCGCATCGGCGGCCGGGTCACCTACTTCATGACCGGGCCCGAGGGGCACAAGCACGGCGGGTGGTGGGAGTTCACCGCCGTCGAGCCTCAGACCCTGCTGGCCTTCGACGACGGCTTCGCCGATGACGACCTGCAGCCCGTGGCGTCGATGCCGGTGTCGCACAACGAGTACCGGTTCGCCGAGGCCGGCGGGACGACGACGGTCGTGACCGTCAGCACCTACGAGTCGGCCGAGGGCCTGCAGAAGGTGCTCGACATGGGCGTCATCGAGGGCGCGACCGCGGCGATCAACCAGATCGACGCGCTGCTCGCGATCTGAGCCTCGAGAGCCCTGGGGCAACCCGCCAGGAGGCGTGTGACGGCTCCCTGTTGGCTCCTCACCAGCTCACCATCTCGTCGCCGACGGCGCTCAGCCGACGGTGGACGAGGTCCTGGACCGCCCAGGGGCGGGGACCGGCGGCTCGGTCACGCTCGCCGAAGCCGTGAGCCCGGTGCCGTCGGATCGTGGTCGTCATCGACTCGAGCGTCCTGTCCGTCGCCGTCGAGTCCGGAAGCCTGTCGTCGACCTCCCGGAAGGTGAGCTCGCTCCCGTCTGATACCCGCTTGCCCCGCCGCCCGCGGGATGGTCGGCTACCACCATGGATCCTCTCGCCGCCCGGGCGGCCTACGACCAGCACCTGCGCCGCAACCCGACGGCGTCACCCGGTGAGGTGGTCGAGCGGGACGCCCGCGTCGTGCGGATCATGTGGGAGGGCGGTTGGGCCGGGGTGCTGTGGTCGGACCTCGGCGGACTCAGCCCCGACGAGGTGGACGCGGCCGTAGCCGCGGAGGTCGCACGCTTCGGCCCCCGGGGCACACCGTGGGAGTGGAAGTGGCACGCGTACGACGAGCCGGTCGACCTGCCCGACCGGCTCATCGCCGCCGGTCTGACCCGGGGCGAGGACGAGGCGCTGATGGTGGCGGAGCTCGTCGACCTCGACCTCGACGTGCCCCCTCCCGAGGGGGTGCGGCTGGAGCCGGTGACCGATGCCGGCGGGGTGGCGCGCCTGGTCGCGGTGCATGACGCGGTCTTCGGTGGCGACCACTCGGGCATCGGTCGGCACGTCGCCTCCGGGATCACCGGCGACCCGCCGACCTGCGCCGCCGTCGTCGCGATGGCCGGGGACGAGCCGATCTCGTCGGGGCGGGTCGAGCTGCACCACGGCACACCGTTCGCCAGCATCTGGGGCGGGGGCACGGTGCCGGCCTGGCGCGGGCGCGGCGTCTTCCGTGCGCTCGTGGCCCAGCGCGCAGCCGTCGCGGCCGAGCACGGCTTCCGCTACCTGCAGGTCGACGCCTCCCCCGAGAGCCGGCCGATCCTGCAGCGCCTCGGCTTCGTGCAGCTGGCCGTGACCGTGCCCTTCGCGGGTGGAGAGTGAGCACAGCGCCCGAGACCCGCTCCGACTGCTCGCGCTGCTTCGGGCTGTGCTGCGTCGCCCTGCCCTTCGCGCGCTCCGCCGACTTCGCCGCCGACAAGCCCGCCGGTGTGCCGTGTCGCCACCTGGGGCTCGACCACGGCTGTGGGATCCACTCGTCCCTGCCCGAGGAGGGGTATCGCGGGTGCACGGTCTTCGAGTGCTTCGGGGCGGGACAGCAGGTCTCGCAGGTGACCTTCCAGGGGATGTCGTGGCGGGAGGCGCCGACGACAGCGGCCTCGATGTTTGCCGTCTTCCCCGTGGTGCAGGCGCTGCACGAGGTGCTGCGTCATCTGCAGGAGGCGGCGACCTGGGAGCTGTCACCGGCTCTCGCCGGTCAGCTCGAGACGCTCACCGACGAGGTGGTCGCCCGCACCGCCGACGGGCCTGACCGGCTGCTCGCCCTCGACGTCGGCGAGCTGCGGTCACGAGTCGGGCCGGTGCTGGGCGCGGCGAGCGCGGCGGTGCGCAGAGCTGGCCCCGAGGGCTCTCCATACC